>JANPGL010000249.1:0-3434 GCA_031423915.1 Actinomycetes bacterium
CGTTGGCCGACACGCCGACCCTGCCGATCGATGTCGCCGTGAGCCGAGCCTTCGAGGCGTTCGGCGTCGACCTCGTGTCGCTCGGGACGAGGGCACAGGTGTCGACGTGGCTCGCCGCGCAGCGCAGCATCCCGTTCACGGGCTACCTCGAGTCCCAGCACCTGTTCACGCTGGTGGCAATGAGCCCGGAGGTGCAGCTCGCGTGAGCCGTGAACCGATCACCCGGCGGCACTTCCTCCAGGCTGCTGCGGCGATGTCGGCGGGTGCCGTGTTGGCGGACCTGCCCGGCTTCGGCGACATGGCCGCCCACGCCCGCCCGCTCGGCCCCACCGACGGCGTACTGGTGGTCGTCGACCTGTCGGGAGGCAACGACGCTCGCAACACGCTCGTCCCCGTGGGCGATCCTCGCTACCACGAGCTGCGCGGTCCTCTGGCGTTGTCCGCCGATCGAGTGCTGCCGCTCGACGGTGCCAGCGGACTGCACCCGTCGCTGCGCTTCCTGAAGCGACGTTGGGACGCCGGACAGCTGGCCATCGTCGAGGGGGTCGGCGATCCCGACCCCGATCTCTCGCACTTCGTGTCGATGGCGCGGTGGATGTCTGGCTCTCGCACCGACGCTACGACGGGCTGGCTGGGGCGCTACCTCGATGCACTCGGCGGCGACGCGTTCGACGCCGTGCACATCGGCACCGAGATCCCGCTCACCGTGGTGGGGTCGCGCCGCTAGGCCGTGGGGGTGGGCCCGGCCGCGGGCGCGTTCGGTGCGTCGACGGAACCCAGCGCCGACCTGCTGGCGCGCTCGTTGGCCTCGTTCGCCGCTTCCCCGAACGTGCGGGGTCCGTTGGCCGACGCGCTCGCGTCCGCCGGATCGACCATGGTCGACGTGAACCGCGCCGTCGCCCCGCTGTACGCGCCGGCGCTCGTCGACCCGCAGCCGGCACACGACCTCGAGCTGGCCGCCCGCCTGATCAACTCGGGTCTCGGCTCTCGCGTCCTGACCGTCACGTGCGTCGGCTACGACACCCACGCATCCCAGCTCGGCTGGCACGCTCGGCTCCTGGCCAACCTCGATGCCGGGTTGGCCCGCTTCTTCACCGTGCTGTCGCCCGCCTACGCCGGCCGGGTGTGCGTCCTGGTGGTCTCCGAGTTCGGGCGAGCGCCGAAGGCGAACGCATCGGCGGGCACCGACCATGGCACCGCCGGCCTCCACCTTCTGCTGGGGGCGCGCGTCCGCGGCGGGCGTCACGGCGCCACCCCGTCGCTCACCGACCTCTCGCGCCTCGGCCGCGAGCGCGTCTCGGTCGATCAGCGCTCGGTGTTCGCCACCGTGCTGTCGCGCTGGCTGGCCGCCGACGACCGTCAGGTGCTCGGCGCCACCTACCCGTCGCTCGACCTCTTCACCGGACCGCCCGACCCTGCGCCGGTCGACGGCCTCGGCGCCGCAGGCGATCTACCGCGCGCCGGCCGCATCGTCGCCCTCACTCCGGCTCGTCTGCTCGACACCCGCGAGGCCGGTGGCGGGGCCGGGCGGGTGCGGCCCGATGCACCCGTCGAGCTGATCGTCGCGGGAGTGGGGGGCGTGCCGCCGGCCGGCGTGTCGAGCGTGGTGCTCAACGTCACCGCCACCGAGCCGTCGACGGCGGGCTACGTGACGGTGTGGCCCACGGGCTCGCCGCGCCCTCTGGCGTCGAACCTGAACGTGATGCGCGGCGACACCGTCCCGAACCTGGTGGTGGCGGCGGTGGGCGACGGAGGAAAGGTGTCCCTGTTCAGCTCGGCGGCGTCGGCCCATCTGGTCGTCGACGTGGTGGCCTTCGCCGGCGACGTCGGTGGCGGTACCCTGGTTCCGGTCACCCCGACCCGCCTGGTGGACACCCGCCTCACGGGCGTGCGATTGACGGCGGGCGTTCCGCTCGTGGTGCCCGTGGCAGGCCGCTCCGGCGTGCCGGCCGTTGGGGTCGTCGGCGTCGTCGCCAACGTGACGGTCACCGAGCCGACCGCCGCCGGCTATCTCACGGCGTGGCCGGCCGGTGAGGTGGCGCCGCTGGCATCGAACCTCAACTTCGTCGGCGGTCAGACCGTGCCGAACCTGGTGCTCGTGAAGCTGCGCGACGGCGCGATGGCGCTGCAGGCCTCGGCGAGCGCTCACATCCTGGTGGACGTGTGCGGTTACCTCGTCGCCAACGCCACCGGGGTCGAGCTACGCGCCGCCGTGCCGGTGCGCGTGCTCGACACGCGCGATCCCGGCGGGACGGGTGCGCCCGTCGGCCCGGGCGCCACCGTCGCCGTGCCGACGGCCGCGGCGGTCCCGCCCGACGCCACGGCCGTGCTGCTCAACGTCACCGCCGTCGACCCGACGGTACCGGGCTTCGTCACGGCGTGGTCGGGCGCCGTCGATCGTCCCGTGGCCTCGACGCTCAACCTGGTGCCCGGGCGCGTGGTGGCCAACCTGGCCGTCGTGCCGCTCGATGCCTCGGGGCGATGCGCGCTCTACAACTCGGCTGGCCAGACCCACCTGGTGGCCGACGTGATGGGTTGGTTCGCCTGAGGGTCCCGGTCCGGTCCGCCTCAGCGAACCTGGCTCTGAAGGAGCGACTCGAGCTCGGCCAGGCCCTTCGGCGAGCCGATCTCGTAGAAGCGTTCGTGGACCTCGAAACCGGCCACGCGGCCGTCGTTGGCCAGCCGGTGCTGCACGGTCGACAGGTCGTACACCTCGCCGGCAGGGACCAGCTCGAGCACGACGTCGCGGGTGAAGGCCAGCAGGCCGTAGTCGACGTGGTGCATGCCGGCGCCTCGCGGGTCGGCGAGGCCCTTCTCGTAGGCGTCGACCCGACCGTCGACGTACCGGACGTTGCAGCGCTCGTGGGCGACGTCGTTGCGGTACACGGTCATCAGCGCCGGCCGACCCGACCACGCGAACGCGGTCCACACGTCGGGCACCGAGACCTGCAGGTAGGAATCGCCGTAGAGCACGAGGAACGCATCGTCGAGCAGGTCGGCGTCCGCCGCGGCCCGCAACGCTCCGGCGGTGCCGAGCCGGTGCTCGCCCTCGTCGGCGTACGACACGGCGAGACCCCACCGTGATCCGTCGCCGACGAAGTCCATGATCTGCCCGCCGAGGTGGGCGACGCAGTAGACGACGTCGCGCACCCCTTGCTCGCGCAGCCACGCCAGCTGGAGCGCGGCGAACGGTCGGCCGTCGACGGACAGGAGCGCCTTCGGCGTCGTGGTCGTGACGGGCCGCATGCGCGTGGCCAAGCCGCCGGCCAGGATCACGCACTGCACGGTCAGCCCCGCAACAGCACGCTGGAGCCGTCGTGGTCGAAGGTGAAGCGGACCTCGGGAAGGCCCTCGACGCTCATCGCCGCTCGCAGGCGGGCCGGATCGGCCGTGTAGAACATCAGGAAACCGCCGGCGCCGGCGCCGAGGAGCTT
>JANPGL010000250.1:0-15685 GCA_031423915.1 Actinomycetes bacterium
TCGACGAACGCCGCCACCTCGGTCGCCGACGGGGCGTGCGGCTCGCCGCCGTTCACCCCGTGGCGGTCGTACAGCGCCTTCAGGCGGGACGCGTCTGCGGCGGCGGCCTCGACGGCGGCCAGCGTGGCCCGGTCGCCGGGCGAGGGGAACAGGTCGGTGGCGTCCCAGTGGGGGAGCGTCTCGCCGTTCGGCGCCGATGTGGTGGTCGTCACGGGTCCCAGCGTTCCACGTCCGGCGGCGGCCGGTGCGCGCTACCGTCGCCCCATGGGAGCTGGGAGCAAGGAACTCCACAAGAGTGGTCGGGCCGGCTGGTTGCGCGCCGCGGTGCTCGGCGCCAACGACGGGCTGCTGTCGGTGGCGTCGCTGATGATGGGTGTCCGTGCCTCCACGTCGAGCCGCGGTCCGCTGCTCGTGGCCGGGTTCGCCGCGCTGGCGGCCGGCGCGCTCTCCATGGCGGCGGGGGAGTACGGCTCGGTGTCGTCGCAGCGCGACACGGAGCGGGCCGACCTGGCCCGGGAGGCGCGGGAGCTCGAGACCATGCCCGAGGCCGAGCTGGCCGAGCTGGCCGCCATCTACCAGGGTCGCGGCCTGTCCCGACCCCTCGCGCAGAAGGTGGCGGCGGAGCTGAGCGCCACGAACGCGCTGGAGCACCACGCCCGGGAGGAACTGGGCCTCGAGCTCGGCAACCTGGCCCGCCCGGTGCAGGCGGCGCTCGTCTCGGCCGGCAGCTTCGCCGTCGGCGGGATGCTGCCCGTGCTCATCGCGCTGCTGATCTCCGGCTCCGGCGGGCAGGTGGCCATGGTCTCCGGCACCCTCGCGGGGCTCGTGGCCCTGGGTGCCGTCGGCGCCCGGTTGGGCGGTGCGCCGATGCTGCGGGCCGCCGTCCGCATGGTCGTGCTCGGCGGCACGGCGATGGCGGTCACCTCGCTCGTGGGCAAGCTCGTCGGCGGCGCCGTCTGATCCGATCGTCCCCTGCGGCGCCCGCCCCGTCAGGCGATCTCGCCGACGAACCCCTGGCTGTCGTGGTGGACCTCGAAGCCCATCGAGCGGTAGAGCGTGACGGCGGCCAGGTTGTCCTCGTCGACGTGCAGCATGCCGACGGTGATGCCCCGGGCGGCCAGGGACTGGAGCCCGGCGAGCGTCAGCTCACGACCGAGGCCGAGGCCGTGGAACGCCGGGTCGACGGCGATGACGTAGATCTCGCCGAGCTTGGGATCACGGTCGTGGTGGATCTTCGTCCAGCAGAACGCGGCCAACTGGCCGTCACGCTCGTGGAGGAGGAACCCTGCGGGGTCGAACCAGGTCTCCTGCTCGCGGGCGAGCAGGGTGGCCTCGTCCCAGCCGCCCTGCTCGGGGTGGTGGGCGAACGCCCGGTTGTTGACGTGGAGCCACGCCTGTTCGTCCTGGCCGACCACGAAGGGGCGCGTCGTCACGACCACGGGCAGATCGGTGGGCAGCGGCCGCCGCATCTGGTGGAGACGGCGCGTCGGGTGCAGCCCGATATCGGTGGCCAGTCGGTGGTGCATCGACGTGGCCTCGCTCACCCACCAGTGGACCGACCCGCCGCCCTCGGCTCGCACGACGTCGACCGCCGCGCCCAGGAGCTCGGGGCCGATGGTGGCCATCTCGTAGCGGTGGTGGGGATCGACGACGAGCTCGAGGCCCCACGAGTCGTTCCCCCGGCTCACCTGCGCGTACGCCACGGGATGGGGGTGGCCAGGCTCCCAGGCGACGAGCCCGGCGAAGCCGGCGCGGCCGCCGTGCACGAGATCGAGCCACTGATGATCGGCGAGGGCCTGGTGGCCGTCGGCCCGTTCCGCAGCGGCCAGCAACTCCGACACGGTGGCGATGTCGTCGGGTGCCATCTGTCGTTTGATCTCCAGCACCCGCATGGCGGCAACCTACCCGAGCGTCCGCACTCGCTCGTCGGCGACGGCGGATAGGGTCGGCCGATGGCCGGTCCGCGCACCCCGAAAGGACGAGCCAAGGTGGTTCGCGAGCGGCTGGCCGAGGCCTATCCGGGCGCCGAGTGCGAGCTCGACCATCGGAACCCCTTCGAGTTGATCGTGGCCACGGCGCTGTCGGCGCAGACGACCGACGCCCGGGTGAACCTCGTGACGCCCGCGCTCTTCGCCCGCTACCCCGATGCCGAGGCGTTGGCGTCGGCCAACCAGAGCGAGCTCGAGGAGCTGATCCGTTCGACGGGCTTCTACCAGTCGAAGGCGCGCAACCTGCTCGGGCTGGCCAACACCCTCGTCGACGCGTTCGACGGCGAGGTGCCGAGCGCGCTCGACGATCTGGTCACGCTGCCGGGCGTCGGCCGCAAGACCGCCAACCTCGTGCGTTGGGTGGCGTTCGACCTGCCGGGACTACCGGTGGACACCCACGTCGGTCGGGTCGCCCGCCGTCTCGCGCTCACCACCGACGAGGATCCGGTCAAGGTCGAGTTGGCGCTGAACGTGCTCGTGCCGCCGGCCGAACGCGGGCGCTTCTCGCTGCGCATGATCCTGCACGGACGGCGTGTGTGCGATGCGCGCAAGCCCGACTGCGGAGCGTGCGTCCTGGCCGACGTCTGCCCGTCCCGAAACGTTTTCCAACGGGCACCATAAACCCGAACTAAGTGCCTTGCGCCTGGTGGGGCCAGTTGTACATTGCTGATCACCAACCAGGTTCCCGCCACCTGGTTTGAGGGCGATACCGAGATCCGCCGCTTGGTGTCGCTGTGAGCGACGGCCCCGTATGGGGCCGTCGCCGCATTTTTGGCCTCATTCGTCCTGGGGCACGGTCAGTCGAGGAGCTTCGCCGCCCGCTCGAGCTGACGGACCGTGGCGCGCAGCATGCGCTCCGCCTCGTGCAAGGTGCCGTACACGTCCTCCCGATCGGAGCGCGCGTAGTGCTCGGCGTGAGCGGTGACCCGCGACAGCACGCCCTCGGCGGTGCGGGCGAGGGACGAGAGGTCGGCGGCGTCGCTGGAGGCGGACATGGTTCGAGCATGCCAGCTGGCGACCGGGTTTCCCGGTCCAACCCGTTGGGGGCCGCGGTGCGCCGGCCGGTAGCGTGCGTGGCCGTGCGCGGATCCGGGCGATGGCGATGAGCGGTGGCACGTCGGCACCGCTGGTGGCGGTGCGGGACGACCTGCGAGCGCTCGAGGGCTATCACTCGCCGCAGGTCGACGTGCGGGTGCGTCTGAACACGAACGAAGCGCCCGTGGCCCCGCCCGACGCGTGGCGCGACGCCTACGCCGCCGAGGTGTCGCGGATCGAGTGGCACCGGTACCCCGACCGCACCGCCGGCGAGCTGAGGGCGGCCATCGCCGAGTCGCACGGCGTGCGACCCGACCACGTGTTCGTGGCCAACGGCTCGAACGAGGTGCTGCAGACCCTGCTGCTGGCGTACGCGGGCTTCGGGCGGACCGTCGTCACGTTCGAGCCGACGTACCAGTTGCACGGCCACATCGCCCGGCTGACTGGCGCCACGGTGGTGGAGGGCGAGCGACGCGACGACTTCTCGCTCGACCTCGACGAGTTGCGACGCGTAGTGACCGAGTGTGCGCCGATGGTGACGTTCCTCTGCTCACCGAACAACCCGACCGGCATGGTCGAACCCGAGGCGCTCGTGCGCGCGGCGCTGGACCTCGTACCCGGGCTCCTGGTGGTCGACGAGGCGTACGGCCAGTTCGCCCCGTGGTCGGCGCTCGAGCTGCTCAGCGACGACCGGCCGCTCGTGGTCACCCGCACGTTCTCGAAGACGTGGTCGATGGCGGCGGCCCGCCTCGGCTACCTGGTCGGTCCCGCCTGGCTGGTGGACGAGCTCGACAAGGTCGTCCTCCCGTACCACCTTGATGCGGCCAAGCAGATCGCCGGGCGGCTCGCACTGCGCTTCTCGGCCGAGATGGACGAGCGCGTCGGCCAGATCGTGGCCGAGCGCGAACGACTGAGCGCCGCCCTGGCCGCTCTGCCCGTGCGGGTGTGGCCGAGCGGCGCCAACTTCGTGCTGTTCCGGCCGGAGACCCGCACCGGTCAACAGGTCTGGCAGGGCCTGCTCGATCGCAGCGTTCTGGTGCGCAACTGCTCGAGCTGGCCGCGCCTGGCGGACTGCCTGCGCGTCACCATCGGCACGCCGGAGGAGAACGACGAGTTCCTCGCCGCGCTGGCCCAGGTCCTCGAGGTCGGGTCGTGAGTCGGGTCGGAACGGGGTCGAGGTCGACGAAGGAGACGACGGTCGAGGTGACGATCGACCTCGACGGGTCGGGCACCGCCGACGTCAGCACGGGCCTGCCGTTCTACGACCACATGCTGGACCAGCTCGGCCGTCATGGTGGGTTCGACCTGCGCGTGAGGGCCGAGGGGGACCTCCACGTCGACAGCCACCACACCGTGGAGGACACCGCCATCGTGCTCGGCGAGGCGTTCCGGATGGCGCTCGGCGACAAGGCCGGGGTGCGCCGCTTCGCCAGCGGCCGCTACCCGCTCGACGAGGCGCTCGTCGACGTGGCCCTCGACCTGTCGGGCCGCCCGTTCGTGGTGTGGGACGTCGAGCTGCCCGAGGCCATCCCGCTCGGAACCCCGCCCTTCGACCCGAGCCTGGCAGAGCACGCGGTCACCAGCTTCGCCACGGCGGCCGGCATCACGCTGCACGTGTCGCTCGTGCGCGGTCGCAACGTCCATCACATCGTCGAGGCGACGTTCAAGGGTGTGGCCCGCTGCCTGCGCGACGCCGTGCGCGTGGAGGGCACCTCGGTCCCGTCCACCAAGGGTGTGCTGTGAGCCGAGGTTCGGCGAGCGGCGAAGCGCAGCGGAGCTGGCGAGCTCGGGAGGCGGCGGAGGCGGCTCGTTCGTGGGCGGTGTGCTGTGAGCAGACCGTCGATCGCGGTCCTCGACTACGGCATCGGCAACCTGCGTTCGGCCGAGAAGGCGCTGCAGCGCCAGGGTGCCGACGCACGGCTCGTCACGGATCCCGCCGAGGCGGCGCGGGCCGACGGCGTCGTGCTGCCGGGCGTGGGTGCGTTCGGGGCGTGCATGAAGGCGTTGCGTGCCTCGGGGCTCGATGTCGCCGCCCACGCCGCGGTTCGGTCGGGCAAGCCGTTCCTCGGCATCTGCGTGGGCATGCAGCTGCTGTTCGACGCCAGCGAGGAGGACGGCGACGTCGAAGGTCTCGGCGTGATCCCGGGCATGATCCGCTGGATCCCGGCGGGCGTGAAGCGCCCGCAGATGCAGTGGAACCAGCTCACGTTCGGTCGGCCCGACGACCTGATGTTCGAGGGGCTCGGCCACGCGCCGTGGGTCTACTTCGTGCACTCGCTGCACGGCGTGCCCGACGACCCCGACGTGGTGGCGGCCACGTGCGACTACGGCGGCACGCTCAACGCCGCCTTCCGCCAGGGCAACGTGTTCGCCACCCAGTTCCACCCCGAGAAGTCGGGATCGTCGGGCCTGGCGCTGCTGGCCAACTTCGTGGCGGCCTGCCGATGACCTCGCTGTATCCGGCGATCGACCTTCGCGCCGGGCGCGCGGTGCGCCTGCTCCAAGGCGACTACGACCGCGAGACCGTCTACGGCGATGACCCGGTGGCCATCGCCCGCTCGTTCGTCGAGCAGGGCGCCACCTGGGTCCACGTCGTCGACCTCGACGCGGCGCGCTCGGGCGATCCCGTGAACCGGCCCGTGGTGGCGGCCATCGCCGCCGCGGTCGCCGGGCGCGCCCGCGTGCAGACGGGCGGCGGGGTGCGCACCGTCGCCGACGCCCGCGCCCTGGCCGACGCCGGCGTGGCCCGCGTCGTCATGGGCTCCGCCGCGGTGAAGGACCCGGCGCTCGTCGACGCGGTGGCCGCCGTGGTGGCCGTGGCCGTCGGGCTCGACCATCGCGGCGGCGAGCTGGCCGTTCACGGGTGGACCGAGGGTTCGGGCGTGCGGCTCGACGACGTCCTCGGCCGCTACCCGAACGCGGCGGCGTTCGTCATCACCGACATCGGGCGCGACGGCATGCTGGCGGGCCCCGACGTCGACGGTCTGCGCGCCGCCGCGGCCGCCACCGACGTGCACGTGATCGCCTCCGGCGGTGTCTCGTCGCTCGCCGACGTGCGCTCGTTGGCGACGATCCCCGGGCTGGCCGGGGTGATCACCGGCAAAGCGCTCTACGAAGGCCGGTTCACGGTGCGCGAGGGCGTCGACGCGCTGGCCGCGGTCACCCGATGAAGGTCGCCCGCGTCATCCCCTGCCTCGACGTGACCGCCGGTCGTGTCGTGAAGGGCGTGAACTTCGTCGACCTGCGCGACGCCGGCGACCCCGTGGAACTGGCCGCCCGGTACGACGCCGAGGGCGCCGACGAGCTCGTCTTCCTCGACATCACGGCGTCGTCCGACGCCCGCGACACCATGGTGGACGTCGTGGCCCGCACGGCCGAGCAGGTCTTCATCCCGTTCACCGTGGGAGGCGGCATCCGTGCCGTGGAGGACGCCCGGCGCATGCTGCGCGCCGGCGCCGACAAGGTGAGCGTGAACACGGCCGCCGTGCAGCGCCCCGAGCTGATCGGCGAGATCGCCGCCGAGTTCGGCGCCCAGTGCGTGGTGTGCGCCGTCGATGCCAAGGCCCGAGCCGACGGTTCGGGCTGGGAGGTCTACCTGCACGGCGGGCGAACGCCCACGGGCATCGACGCCGTGGGTTGGATCGAGCGGGCCGCCGCGCTGGGCGCGGGCGAGATCCTGCTCACCTCGATGGACCGCGACGGCACCCGCGAGGGCTTCGACCTGGCGTTGACGCGAGCCGTGGCCGACGCCGTGAACGTCCCCGTGATCGCCTCGGGCGGCGTGGGGACGCTCGATCAC
The DNA here is from genome assembly GCA_031423915.1 of Actinomycetes bacterium. Taxonomy (GTDB): domain Bacteria; phylum Actinomycetota; class Acidimicrobiia; order Acidimicrobiales; family Ilumatobacteraceae; genus JANMAT01. Next base: position 6,823 of record JANPGL010000250.1, read on the forward strand.
CTCGTCGAGGGGATCGTGACCGGTGGCGCCGACGCGGTGCTGGCGGCCTCGATCTTCCACTTCGGCGAGCACACCGTGGCCGAGGCCAAGGCGGTGCTGGCCGCCGCCGGCGTCATCGTCCGGCCAGCCGGCTGACGTACGCCACCGCCTCGGCCCCCACCGTGCGCAGGCCCGCGGCCAGGAAGTGATCGGCCATCGGCACGACGGTGCGCGTGGTGGCCGGCCAGCCCGCGCTGGCGGCGTCGGCGGCATCGGGCGGGCAGAACTGGTCGTGCTGGGCCACCACGAGGTGCTTGGGGCGGTGGTCGGGCCCGGCCAGCGGCGGGCCGCCCACGCGGCCGAGCGGGGGCGCCACGGCCAGCCAACCGGCGAGGCGGGCGTCGGTGACGTTGAGCGCCACGATCGACCCGAACGAGTAGCCGCACGCCACGAGCGGCACGTCGTCGCCCACCGTGTCGACGAGCAGCTCCAGCGCGGCGGCCACGTCGAGCCGTTCGGCGTTCCCCTCGTCATGCGTGCCCTCGCTGGCGCCCACACCCCGAAAGTCGAAGCGCACGGCGGCCACGCCAGCGCCGACCAGCGCGTCGACGACGGCGGTGACCACGGGGTTGTGGCGGTCTCCGCCGTAGAGCGGGTGGGGGTGGGCCACCACGGCGGCCGCCCAGGGGTCGGCGGCGTCGGGCAGGGCCAGGTCGCCCTGAAGCGCCAACCCGTCGATCGTCTGCAGCGTCACCGCGTGGAGCCCCATGGGCGCCGACGGTAGCCGGACGCCGGCACGCCGAGGCCGGACCGGGACGCCCGCCGCGCCCGCCGGTAGGCTCGCGTCGTGGCCGACGACGGCAAGCTCCCCATCAAGATGCTCAACGACCGCCTGCTGGTGAAGCTGGCGAAGGAAGACGGCGAGCGCCGCTCGTCGGGCGGCATCCTCATCCCGGCCACGGCCCAGCTGTCGAAGCGGCTCGTGTGGGCCGAGGTCGTGGCGCTCGGCCAGAACGTCCGCGCCGCCGAGATCGGCGACCGCGTCCTGTTCTCGCCAGAAGACCGATACGAGGTCGAGGTGCAGGGCGAGGACTACATCATGCTCAAGGAGCGCGACCTCCACGCCGTCGCCGCCAGCCGCATCGAGTCGTCGACCGGGCTGTACCTGTAGCGCTACGCACTCGGACGGTTCACGGTGCGGCCCGTAGCATGGGGGCCATGCCCCCCGGCCGCGTCGTCGACGTCACCCCCGAGCAGCTCGCCGCCGTGAAGTACGACGCCGACGGGCTCGTTCCGGCCATCGTGCAGGCGGCCGACACCCGCCAGATCCTGATGATGGCCTGGATGAACGCCGAGACGCTGCAGCTCACCTTCGCCGAGGGGCGCACCGTGTTCTGGTCGCGCAGCCGCCGCGAGGTGTGGCGCAAGGGGGACACCTCCGGCGAGGTGCAGTGGGTGCGCGAGGCGTTCTACGACTGCGACGGCGACACCCTGCTGTTCGTCGTCGACCAGGAGGGCGGCGGGGCCTGCCACACCGGCGCCTACTCGTGCTTCTTCCGCTCGTTCGGCCCGGAGACCGTCGCGTCGTGACCGATCTCGCCATCAAGCCGTCGCGCGCCGAGTTCCACGCGCTGGCCGTCGACCACACCATCGTGCCGGTGTGGACCGAGCTCATGGCCGATCTGGAGACCCCGGTCGCGGCGTACGCCAAGCTCGTCGGCGACGGTCAGGGCTTCCTGCTCGAGTCCGTCGAGCACGGCGAGCGCTGGAGCCGGTTCAGCTTCCTGGGCCGCAACCCCCAGGCCACGCTCGTGCTGCGCGACGGCCGCATCACCGTCGACGGTGGCGTGCCCGCGTCGGTGCCGCTCGACCGCGGGATGCTCGCCGCCCTCGACGCGTTGCTGGCCGTGTACCGGGCGCCGGTGCTGCCCGACCTGCCACCGCTGCAGAGCGGCGTGGTCGGCTATCTGTCGTACGACGTGGTGCGCGAGGTCGAGCACCTGCCGTCGGCGCCGCCCGACAACCGGAACCTGCCCGATGCGGTCATGTCGGTCATCGGTTCGCTCGTGGCCTTCGACCACTGGCGTCAACGGGCGTACGTGATCGAGAGCGTGCCCGTGCTCGGCCTGTCGGGCGCCGCGCTCGACGCCGCCTACGACAACGCGGCACGGCGCGTGGTGGCCACGGCCGGCGAGCTCGGCCGCCCGCTGAGCTACTCGCCGGTGGTGCCGCCCTCGCCCGACGATCCGTTGCCCGAGATCCGCTCGTCGATGGCGGGCGGCCAGTACCAGCGTGCCGTCACCGTGGCCAAGGACCACATCGTGGCGGGCGACATCTTCCAGGTGGTGCTGGCCCAGCGCTTCGACCTCGACCTGCAGGCCGACCCGTTCGACTTCTACCGGGTGCTGCGCCAGGTGAACCCGAGCCCGTACATGTACTTCCTGCGCCACCCCGAGGTGACGATCGCCGGCTCCTCGCCCGAGCCGATGGTGCGCGTCAACGGGCCGAAGGTGATCTCCCGACCGATCGCCGGCACGCGCCGACGCGGCAAGACCGAGGAGGACGACCGGCGCATGGCGGGCGAGCTGCGCGAGGACCCCAAGGAGGTGGCCGAGCACGTGATGCTCGTCGACCTGGCCCGCAACGACGTCGGCCGCATCGCCCGCTTCGGCACCGTCCACGTCGACGAGTTGATGACGCTCGAGAAGTACAGCCACGTGATGCACCTCACGTCGGAGGTCTCGGGTCAGCTGGTCGAGGGCAAGTCGCCCATCGACGTGCTGCGGGCCACGCTTCCGGCGGGCACGCTGTCGGGCGCGCCGAAGGTGCGGGCGATGGAGATCATCGACGAGCTCGAGCCCACGAAGCGCGGGCCGTACGGCGGCGTGGTCGGCTACGTCGACTTCTCGGGCAACCTCGACACCGCCATCACGATCCGCACGTTGATCGTGGGGCCCAAAGGCGCTTCGGTGCAGGCCGGCGCCGGCGTCGTGGCCGACAGCGACCCGCAGCTGGAAGACCTGGAGTGCCACAACAAGGCGCGGGCGCTGCTCGCCGCCGTCGACGCGGCCCGGCGGATGACCGCCGCCCGCAAGGAGGCCTGACGTGTCCGACGTCGTCACCGTGGAGGGCGCCGATGCGCTCACCTACCTGCAGGGCCAGATCACCCAGGACGTGAAGAACCTCGCCGTGGGCAACGCCACGTGGACGTTCGTGCTGGAACCCACCGGCCGCGTCGTGGCCCTCGCCCGCCTGCAGCGCACCGCATCCGACCGCTACCAGCTCGTGGTCGACGACGGCTACGGCGACGCGCTGCTGGCCCGGCTGGCGCGGTTCAAGCTGCGGGTGAAGGCCGAGCTGTCGCTGTGCACGGGCGTCGATGACACAGTGCCCACCTCCGCCGAGCGGGTCGAGACGCGCTGGCCGGCGATGGGCCGCGAGATCGTGCCCGGCGAGACGATCCCGGCCGAGACCGGCGTGACCGGCGTGGCCGTCAGCTTCACAAAGGGCTGCTACACGGGCCAGGAGCTGGTCGAGCGCATGGACGCCCGCCAGGCGGCCCCGCCGCGTCGCCTGGTGCGGGTGTCGGCGCCTGTGGACCTGACCGATGGTGCGGAGCTGACGCTCGTCGGCAAGACCGTCGGCGTCGTGACGACGTCGGCGGGGTCGCGAGCGCTGGCCTACGTCAACCGAAGCGTGGCCGACGACGCCGTCCTCGACGGCGACATCCGCCTCGACTGACACCCCCGGCCGGCCCGGCGAGCGATCACCGCGTCAGCGGGAGGCGGACCACCATGCGGGCACCGCCGGAGGGCGCCGACTCGGCGGCGACGGTGCCGCCCATGGCGGTCACCAGTTCGTGCACGATGGCCAGACCGAGACCCGAGCCCACCTCGGCCCGCTTGGGCTGGCGCCGCGAGACGTAGAGGCGCTCGAACACGAACGGGCGGTCGTCGGGCGCGATGCCGGGGCCGTCGTCGTCGACCCAGACCATGGCGGTACCGGCGGCCGCCTGGGTGCCGACCTGCACGGTGCCGTTGGCGTACTTCATGGCGTTCTCGACGAGGTTGGCCAGCACCTGGGCCATGCGGTCCGGATCGACCGTCGTCGGCACGGGCACCGGGCAGGCGGCGAGGAGCCGCACGCCCGCGGCGGCGGCGTCGGGAGCCACGCCCTCGACGGCCTCGATCGCCAGCTGCGACACGTCGAAGCGACCGAGCTGGAGCGAGAAGCTGCGGGCCTGCAGCTTGGCCAGGTCGAGCAGGTCGCGCACGAGGCGCTCGAGCCGGCGCGACTCGGCCAGGATCACCCCGGCGGCCCACTGCGGGTCCTTCGTTGCACCGTCGCTGATGGCCTCTGCGTAGCCGCGGATCGACGTGAGCGGGGTGCGCAGGTCGTGTGAGACCGACAGCAGGAACGACTGCTCGAGCCCCTTCGAGCGCTCCAGCGCCTCGGCCATCGAGTTCACCGAACGGACGAGGTCGGCCAGCTCGTCGGTCTCGTCGGGCCCGGGATCGGGTAGACGCGTCGACAGCTCGCCTGCGGCGATCCGGCGGGCGGCGGTGTCGGCGTCGCGCACGGGCTTCGTGAGGCGCCGGCCCAGGCTGACCGCCACCGCCGCGCTGAGCGCGCACACGGTGAGGCCGGCCAGCAGGAAGAAGCGGAAGGTCCGGGTGTCGGTGGTGACGCGCTGGGCCGCCACGACGGCCATGGTCACGTCTCGGGTCGTCCCGGCGCGCGTCAGCGCCAGCGTGGCGGGCGCAGCGGCGTACACGAGGGTGCCGCGCTTGCCCGACACCGTCTGGCCGGCCTGCAGCGCCGCCGGACGCACCTCGGCGGTGGTGAGTCCTGCTGGGAGCTGGGCGTCGATGCTCCCCTTGGCGGTCAGCTCGACGACGACCACGTCTTCGAGCTTGAGCACGCGTCGCAGCGAGTTGAGCAGCGCCGCGGTGATGCGGGGCCGGTCGGCGGCAACGCCGGTGCGGGCCTCGGAGACGAGGCCCTCGGCCAGGACGGCCACCTCGCGGCGCAGCTCCTTCTCCGCGGTCTGGCGGGCCCGCACGCGGGCGATCCCCAGTGTGCCGAGGCCGGCCAGGAGCACCGCGGCCACCGTGGTGCCCAGGATGGCGAGGATGAGGCGGCGCGTCATGGCGGTGCGCTACCCGAGGCGGTAGCCGACGCCCCACACGGTGGCCAGCGGCAGGTCGTCGCCCAGCTTCTTGCGGAGCTGGCGCACGTGGACGTCGACGGTGCGGTCGTCGCCCACCCAGTCGACGCCCCACACGCCGTCGAGCAGCTGCTGGCGCGACAGGGCGAGACCCTGGTTGCGGGCCAGGTGGGCGAGCAGCTCGAACTCACGGGTGGCCAGGGCCACCGACGTGCCGCGCACCATCACGTCGCGACGGGCGGTGTCGATCACGATGCCGGCGCCCACCTCGAACGTGGTCGTCTCGCCTTTGGGCGCCGCCGCGATCTCGTTGCGGCGCAGGATGGCCCGGATCCGCGCCACCACCTCGCGCGGCGAGAACGGCTTGGTGACGTAGTCGTCGGCACCGAGCTCGAGCCCGAGCACGCGGTCGATCTCGCCGTCGCGCGCCGTCAGGAACAGCACCGGCACCACGCTGGTGGCCCGGATGCGCCGGCACACTTCGAACCCGTCGAGGCCGGGCAGGCCGACGTCGAGGACCACGAGGTGCACGGTCTGGCGAGCCAGCTGGGTGAGGCCGTGTTCGCCGTCGCCGGCCAGCAGGACGCGGTAGCCGGCCTCGCGCAGGTACAGGTCGAGGAGATCGGCGATGTTGGTGTCGTCCTCGACGACGAGGATCGTCGTCTCGGCGGGGGAGCTCACGGGGGACATGCTGACAGACGGTGCGGGTCTCGACACGGGACCAGTCAGCCACACGGATGTGAGGGATCGGTGAGGGGATCGTCGAGGATCGCTCCGCTACGGTGCCGGTCGTCATGGCCACGTACCTCGACAACATCCTCGCCGCCCATCGCGCCGCGGCCGCGCTCGACGAACGGCCGCTCGACGAACTGGTCGAGCGTGCCGTGGCGCTGCCGCCCGCCCGGGGCTTCCGCGCTGCGCTCGAGCGCGACGGGGCCGAGCGGCTCGCCGTCATCAGTGAGATCAAGCGGCGGTCGCCGTCGAAGGGTGACCTGAACATCGGTCTCGACCCGGCGGTGCTGGCGGCCGTCTACGAGCATGCCGGTGCCTCGTGCCTGTCGGTCCTCACCGACGTCGAGTTCTTCGGGGGTAGCGAGGCCGACCTGCAAGCGGCCCGCGGTGCCACGGGCCTGCCTGCCATCCGCAAGGACTTCACGGTGTCCGAGCGCGACGTGTGCGACGCCCGCCTGATGGGCGCCGATTGCGTCTTGCTCATCGCCGCGGCGCTGGCCCCGGTGGAGCTGCTGCGATTCCATCGCCTGGCGATCGAGATCGGGCTCGACGTGCTGGTCGAGGTCCACGACGAGGTCGAGCTCGACGTCGCCATGGCCGCCGGCGCCACGCTCGTGGGGGTGAACCAGCGTGACCTGGTGACGTTCCAGGTCGACCACGAACGGGCCGTCCGCGTCGCCGGTGTGATGCCCGCCGGGGTGGTGCGCGTGGCCGAGTCGGGCGTGCGCCACGCCGCCGACGCCACCTCGCTGCGAGCCGCCGGGTACCACGCCATCCTGGTGGGCGAGACGCTCGTGACGGCGTCCGATCCGGCCGAGACCCTGCGGAGCCTGCGCGTCTAACCTCCGTCCCGGAAACCAGGCCGAGGGGGACCCGACATGCGCTTCAACCTGCCGACCGAGAAGCTTCCGACCGCGTGGTACAACGCGCTGCCGAAGCTGCCCGAACCGCTGCAGCCCCCGCTGCACCCGGGCACGCGTGAACCCATCGGTCCCGACGACCTGACGCCGCTGTTCCCGATGGCGCTCATCGCCCAGGAGATGTCGACCGATGCGTGGATCGACATCCCCGGCGAGGTGCTGGACGTGTACCGCCTGTGGCGGCCCACCCCGCTGGTGCGGGCCCTGCGCCTCGAGCGCGAGCTCGGCACCCCGGCGCGCATCTACTACAAGGACGAGTCGGGATCGCCCGCCGGGTCGCACAAGCCGAACACGGCCGTGCCGCAGGCGTTCTACAACGCGGCCGAGGGAATCCGCCGCCTCACCACCGAGACGGGCGCCGGCCAGTGGGGCACGGCGCTCAGCTTCGCCGCCGCCCAGTTCGGCATCGACTGCAAGGTGTACATGGTGCGCAACAGCTTCGAGACGAAGCCGTACCGCCGCATCATGATGGAGACGTGGGGCGCCGAGTGCGTGCCGTCGCCCGTCGACGACCCCACGTCGCCCGGATCGCTCGGCATGGCCATCTCCGACGCAGTGGCCGACGCCGCCAGCCGCGCCGACAGCCACTACGCGCTCGGCTCGGTGCTCAACCACGTGCTGCTCCATCAGACGGTCATCGGCCTCGAGGCGCGCGAGCAGCTGGCGCTGGCCGGAGAGATCCGGCCCGACGTGGTGATCGCCCCGTGTGGTGGTGGCTCGAACCTCGGTGGTCTCGCGCTGCCGTTCCTCGAGGACGCCGCGGTGCGGTTGGTGGCCGTCGAGCCGTCGTCGTGCCCGACCCTCACGCAGGGCACGTTCCAGTACGACTTCGGCGACACCGCCGGCCTGACCCCGATGATGCCGATGTACACGCTCGGCAAGGACTTCATGCCGCCCACCATCCACGCCGGTGGCCTGCGATACCACGGCGACAGCCCGATCATCTCGCTGCTCGTGAAGACCGGCCGGATGGAGGCCGTGGCGTACCCGCAGTCGAAGACGTTCGAGGCCGCCAAGCTGTTCGCCCGGGTCGAGGGTCGCGTCGCCGCGCCTGAGGCCGGTCACGGCATCCGGGCGGCGATCGACGAGGCGCTCGCCTGCAAGGAGACCGGGGAGGACAAGGTCATCCTGTTCAACTACTGCGGGCACGGCTTCCTCGATCTGGCCGCCTACGACGACTTCAACCACGGCCGCCTCATCGACGCCTGACGGTCGCGGCGCCCCTTCTGTGCTCCCTCCGTTTCACGGGCGAGACGGGTCGGGCCCAGAAGCCAGGCGGCCGCATCCGTCCGTGTTTCTCATCCCGATCCATTTCAGCGGTGAGACGGATCGGGCCCGGAAGCCGTCCGACACGAGCTCTTCCGAACGGCGGGGGTTCGTTCCCTCGCACCTGAGGTGAAGCTCGATCCCGCTCTGCTCGCGTGCGCCCGACGGCAGCACGGCCTCGTCACCCTCGGCCAATGGTGCGCGCACGGCGGCGCCCGGTCCACCTTCTACCGACTCGCCTGCGACGGTGTGCTGGTCCCGATGGCGCCGCGGGTCGCCGCGCTCGTCGGCACGCCGATCGGGCCGACCCAGCGGATCCTGGCCGGCGTGCTCGGTTTCGGGCCCGGCGTGGTCGCGTCCCACACGAGCGCGGCGTGGGCGTGGGGCGCCGACGTAGCGGGCGACGCGCCGGTCGAGCTCACCGCGGTGGGCATCAGGCGCCGCACGACCGACCCCCGCTACCGCATCCACCGCCCCGTCGACCGCCAGCGGGTCCGGCACGTGGTGCGGGACGGGATCCCCGTGACGATGCCGGCCCGTACGTTGCTCGACCTCGGCGCGAGCCGTCCCGCCGCGGTAACCGGCGCGCTCGAGGCGTTCCTGCGGCGCGGCCACGTGTCGGGGCCGATGGTCCATTCGGCGCTGGCGCGCGCCCGTCGCAAGGGTCGGCCGGGCGTGACGCCGCTGGCGAGGGCGCTCGCGGGGCTGCGGGCGTTGACGGACAGCGAGCTCGAGTCGATGATGCGGGAGGTGTTCGAGTCGGCCGGTCTTGGCGGGTGGACGTTCCACGAGATCGTCG
>JANPGL010000251.1:0-3384 GCA_031423915.1 Actinomycetes bacterium
CTCGAAGTTGCGCCCACCGACCGGCGTGCGATGGAGGTTCACCGTCGGCGCCAGCAGGACGCGCGCGCCCTTGGCGCGTGTCTCGACCCCGAGCAGGTGCCCGACCTCCTCGACGAGCTCGGGATCCCACGTGGCCGCCAGCGACGTCGAGCACGGCACGTTCACCGACGCCGGACCGCCTTGGAACTGGGTGCCCCGGGCACCCGTCGGGCCGTCGCTCACCCGCATGGCGGGCAGGCCCACGCGATCGATGGCGGCGGTGTGCCAGAAGTCGGTGCCGGCGAGCAGCGTGATCTGCTCCTCGACGGTGAGCGCGCGCAGGAGCGCGTCGATACGAGCGTCGTCGGTCATGCGGGTCAGCCCTTGACGGCGCCGGACAACAGGCCGCGCACGAAGTAGCGCTGGAGCGAGAAGAACACGATCAACGGGACGATCATCGAGATGAACGCCGCCGACGTGAGCAGATGCCAGTCCTGACCGCGGTTGCCGGAGACCTGCACGAGACGCGACGTGATCGGTTGGTTCTCGCCACCGCCGAAGATCGAACCGATGAGGAAGTCGTTCCACGTCCACAGGAACTGGAAGATCGCCAGCGATGCCAGCGCCGGCAGGGACAGCGGCAGGATCACCTTGCGGAAGATCGTGAGGTGGCCGGCCCCGTCGACCCGCGCTGCCTCGATCAGCTCGCTGGGCAGCGCTCCGATGAAGTTCTTCAGGATGAAGATGCAAAAGGGCATGGCGAAGCACGTGTGGGCGATCCACACCGATACCACGGAGTTGCTGAGGCCGAGACTCGGGAAGATCGGAACCGACCCGATGTGCGCACCCTTGGTGAGGAACCGCAGCAGCGGGATGAGCGCCATCTGGAGCGGAACGACGAGGAGGCTGACCACGCCGACGAAGAGCCAGTCACGCCCTTTGAACGTCATCCAGGTGAAGGCGTAGGCGGCGAGCGACGCCACGACGAGCGGGATGATCGTGGCCGGGATGACGATCTTGAGCGAGTTCACCAGGTACTTGCCGAGGTTCAGGTTCAGCTCGCTGCCCATCACCGTGGAGTAGTTGTCGAGGGTGATGCTCGGGTTCTTGAACCAGGTCCACCAGCCGGTGGTCTTGATCGCCTTCTCGCCTCGGAACGACGAGACGAGCAGACCGAACGTCGGGACCGTCCAGAGCAGCGCAACGGCCCAGACGAACGCGCGCCCCCAGCCGGACGAGAGCGTGGCGCTGAGGGCGCGCCCGGCAGGGGCGCGGACCTTGATCGTGTCGTCGGCCGGCGAGGACGGCGAGATGCCGAGGGTGCTCATGACTTCATCAGCTCCTGGGCCCGGCGCTGGCTGCGCTGGTTGATGATGACGACAGGGACGACGAGCAGGAAGAGCACGACCGCGAGCGCCGAGCCCAAGCCGTCCTGGTTCTGCACGAAGTAGTAGCGATACACGTCGTTGGCGATGGTCGACGTCTTGAAGTTGCCGCCGGTCGTGGCGGCGACGATGTCGAACGCCTTGAGAGCGGCGATCGTTCCGGTGGTGAGCACGGTCACGATCGTGGCCCGGATGTACGGGATCGTGACCTTCCAGAACGCCTGGCGGTTGGTGGCGCCATCGACCTTGGCGGCCTCGACCAGCGACTCGGGTACGCCCTTGATGGCCGCTGACAACACGGTGGTGGCGAACCCTGTCTGGACCCACACCAGCACCACGATGAGGAGGATGGTGTTGAACCGGGCGCCGTCTTCCACCAACCACAGACGTTGGCCGTCTCCGCCCCACGAGTCCGGGAGCCCCGGAATGATCTTGGTGATGGCGTTCAGAAGGCCCACCTGGAGCGGCGGTCCCACGTAGACGAAGCGCCAGATGATGCCTGCGCCGGCGAGCGACAGTGCGCCCGGGATGAACACGAGCGACTTGGCCACCGCCTCGCTGCGCATGCCGTCGGCGAAACGGGCGATCATCAGCCCGAGGAAGGTGGAGCCGAACCCCCCGATCACGACCCACAGGACCGAGTTGAACACGGCGCCGCGCAGGCCGACGTCGGTGAAGATGAACTTGTAGTTGGCGAGACCCGAGAAGCCCCCGAGGCGACCGTCGCGGTCCTCGAAGAAGCTGAACCAGATCGTGCGGAGCGCCGGGATCACCAGGCCCACGAGCAGCACGAACAACGCCGGCGCCAGGAACACGACGACGCGACTGAACTCCTGGCGCTTCTTGGGCAGCAGGTTCGTGACCCCGTACAGCAGCAGCAGCGCCGCGAGGAACACGGTGATCCCGAGCACGACGGCCGCGAAGGCCCGGATGATGTCTCCCATATCTCCCCCTGACCGGTGACGTTAGCGCTTCGTGGTGATACGGCGAAGGGGCCGGAACCTCGGTCCCGACCCCCTCGCACGCATCACACTGTCGACCTTGCGGTCAGGACTTCGGCCAGCTCTTCTCGACGTTGTTGAGGAAGTCGTCGGTGCTCTGGCCCGTGATCCACGCCGTGGCTTCCTTCCAGAAGCTGCCCGAGCCGACGGCGCCGGGCATCAGGTCGGAGGCGTCGAAGCGGAAGACCTCGGCGCCCTTGCCCAGGTCGGCGAAGACCCGGTCGAAGGCGTCCTGGAGCTTGCCGGTGTCGTAGTCCTTGCGGGGCGAGAACGTGCCCGATGAGGCGGCCCGGCTGTTGGCGTAGTCGAGGCCCGACACCCAACGGATGGTGTCGAACGTCTCGGGCTTGTCGTTCGTGGCGGCGTTGATGTCGCCGCCGCCGAGCATGACCTTCTTGTCGCCGGTCTTGGCCACCGGCAGGTAGAAGGCGCTGATCGTGCCCTGGTCACCGAAGACGGTGTCCTTCGGCCAGAACGTCTTGTAGAAGTTCGCCTGACGGTGCATGTAGCACTTGCCGTCGACGATGGGCAGGCCGCCGTCCTGGAACTTGGTGGTGGCGATGGCCTTCACGTTGCCCATGTACTTCTCGTTCTTCAGGTACTCGCCGACCTTGTCGGCCACGACCTTGACCTTCGGGTCGTTGAACGGGATGGTGTGGGCGACCCAGGCGTCGTACGTCTCGGGCGACTGGTAGCGGAGCATGAAGTCCTCCATCCAGTCGGTGACGACCCACCCGGTGGCGACACCCGACTCGATGCCGGCGCACCACGGCTGACCGCCGTCGGCCACGATCTTGTCGGAGAGCGTCTTCAGCTCGTCCATCGTCACCGGCACCTTGTAGCCCTTGGCGGCGAACGCCTTCGGGTTGTACCAGACGAACGACTTGAAGTTCTGCGCGAACGGCGAGCCGTACACCTTGCCGCCGACCGACGAGTAGCCGAGCCAGCCCGGGAGCATGTTCTTCTCGATGTTGGCGCCGATGTCGGCCGGGAGCTCCTTGAGCTTGCCCGCCTTCGCC
>JANPGL010000252.1:0-7307 GCA_031423915.1 Actinomycetes bacterium
CGAGGGTGCGGTCGCCACCGACCGGCCGGCGATCCACGTCGACCAGCGCCCCCGGCGACTGGCCCGGCCGGGTGTCGAACACGCGCACCGGTCCGACCGGCACGAGCCCCGCGGCGGAGGTGCCGCGCCGCGCCGTCAGCCCCGCGGGCGAGCCGTACGGGCCGACGACACCCTGCCCGACGATCGTCACCACGCCGCCTCGATCCACGACGGCCCGCTGCCACAGGGGGCCGAGCTCGGTGCTGGCCACGTTCGCCCACGAGCGCTGGCCACCGTCGACGACCGACGCCTGGCCGATCCACGTGCCGACGTAGAAGCTGTCACCGCCGTAGGTCACCACGGTCACCCGACCGGCCGCGTCCACGACCGAGGTCGCCACACCCTGCACCGGGAAGCAGTTCCCCGGGCAGATGTGGACCGGGATCCCGGGCACCGGGAAGGACACGGACGCCCGCCAGTCGGTCGAGGTGCGGGCGAGCACCGCCACATGGGCAGCGGCGGAGTCGGCGGCGACCGCGACCACGTCGCCGCGGTCATCGGTGCCGATCACCGATCCCGGCACGTCGACGGCCCGCCCCCACGTGCCCGACGCCACGTCGAGCCGGGCGAGCCAGCGTGCGCCGTTGCCCGTCCACTCCAGTGTCACCTGGCCGGAGCGGTCGGCGAACGCGGCCGTCGCCAGGGCACTCGACCCGGCAGCCGTCAGCGTCACAGGCGGTTCCCACGTCGCCGAGCCCGCCGCCATGGCCCGGACGTGCAGCGCCGCATCGGAGCTCGCCGCCCAGGCCAGGAGGAAGCCTCCGGCACTGTCGGCCACGAGCTGCGGGGCCGACACCGGCTGCAGGCTGCCGAGCGGTCCGGCATCGACCGCCACGAACGGGACCGACCACCTGCCCGTCGACGGGTCGTACCGAGCGGCTTCGAGCGTGCCGTTCCAACGTGGCCAGATCGCCAGTGCCGTCCCATCGGACGCCACGGCGACGAGCGGCACCGCATCCGCCTGGAACGCGGGGTCGGCCCCCGAGAGGTCGAGCGGTGCCGACCAGGTGTCGGCGACCACGTCGTACCGCGACGCGGCGATCACGTGGGTGCCGCCGGCGCTCGGATCGCGGTCCCACACCAGCACGACATCGCCTCGACCGTCGACACCGCCGGCGATCGCCGGGGTCCCCGGCACCGTCCCCACCGCCCGCGGCGTCTCCCATCGACCCTCCCGAACCACGTAGCGGGCGGCCCGTACCGCGCTCGGCCCGGCCGCCGGCGACCACCACGTGGTCACGTTGCCCGCACCATCGCTCACCGCCCGAGCCGTCGGGAGACCACCCTCCTCGACCAGCGAGGTCGTCCAGCCGCCCGGCCCCGAAGGAATCCCGAGGTCCGGCGCGGCAACGGTCGCATCCGTCGGTGCGGGCGAGGCCGGCCCGACCACCGCGGTGGCGGCCGGCCCGGCCGTGGCGGCGCCCGGGACTGTGAGCAGGAGTGCGGCGACCAGGTTTCGAAGCGTGTGCATTTCCGAACCTCGATCCTCAGGAGACGATCCAGCCGTTCGGGCATGGCACCAGACCCGGGACCGGAGACGGCGGCGACCTCACGCAGCACCGGCCCAGCCGGCCAGGTCCACCACCAGGTCGACCGGCGCGGAGGCGTAGAAGCACACCGTGCCCGCCGTCGACACGGGCGTCAGGACGGCACTCGCCGCCGTCACTCCCGCGGCCACGTTCACGCTGGACGTCGTCGGGCGGCCGCCGCACGGGTACACGGTCACGAAGCCGTCGTCCACGGCCCCGGTCGCCACTACGTCGAGCACCACCGCACCCACACCAGTCGCCGGGAGCAGGCCACCGAGTCCACCGACCTGCACTTCGAGCACGCGGGCGCCGCCCACGGGCGTGCGTGCGACATCGACCAGCGCGGCCGGCGACTGGCCCGGGCGCGTGTCGAGCACGCGCACGGGACCGGCCGTGCCGCCGCCTCCGATCGGAAACCATCCGGTCACGTCGACGACCAGGTCGGTCGGCACGGACGAGTAGAAGCACACACGGGCGGACGTCGACAGCGGCGTCACGACGGCGTTCGCCACCGTTCGCCCCGGCCCGACGTTCAACGACGACACGAGCGGGCGCCAGCCGCACGGGTACACCGTCACGAACCCGGCGGCTGCGGCGTTCGTCGCCGTCACGTTCAGCGCCACCGAACCGACGCGCGCGTTCGGCACCACGCCCGCCACGTCGACCGCGAGGACCTCGATCTCGTGATCGCCACCGACGGGCACCGCGTCGACCGTGCGCGCCGCGGCCGGCGACTGTCCCGGGCGCGTGTCGAAGAGCCGCACCGGTCCCGACCAGCCGCCGACGGCTGAGGGCACCCAGCCGGCCACGTCGACGACGAGGTCCGTCGGCACCGAGGCGTGGAAGCAGATCGTGCCGGTCTCCGAGACGCCCGCCAGGGCGGCGTTCGCCACGGTGCGCCCGGGCGACACGTTCAATGTCGAGGTGAGGGGTCGATCGCCGCAGCGGTACACGGTCACGAACCCGTCCGCGACGGCGTTCGTCGCCGTGACCGTCAGCGCGACGGCACCGACACCGGTGGGCGGTACGACGCCGGGTACGTCGACGACCCCGATCTCCAGGTCCGCAGACGGCACCAGCGGCACGCGAGCGACGGCGCGCACGGCCTCGGGCGACTGACCAGGGCGCGTGTCGAAGAGCCGCACCGGTCCGCCTGCGACGATCCCGAGCCCGCCGGCGTGGCGCAGCGCCACAACGTCGTCACCGCGGGCCCACACGACCGTGGCGGTGCCCGCGAGGTCAAGAGCGACACGTCCGAGCGAGCCGGCGGAATCGAGGGTCACGGCCGCCTCGAACTGATCGCCACCGGCGGCGAGCCGGACGATTCGCAACCCCTGGTCGATCCTGTACGCCACCGCCAGGCTTCCGCCGGGTGAGAGCGAAATCGCCTCCGCCGACGCACCGGGGCAGCCGTAGCGGCATTCGTAGACGCTGGCCGACCAGACCAGCTCCCCGGCGGACCGCCACGAGCCGACCACCGGGTCGAACACCAGGGCGCGCACGATCGAGCGGTAGCCGACCGAGTTGAGCTCGGTCGGAAGGGAGGCGATCGTCACCCGGCCGGCATCGTCGGCCTCGATCGACGCGCCGTGCGTGACGGCTTCGGGCGGCAACGACACCGCCGAGGACCACGACGCGTCGCCGGCGGTCATCCGAGCCGCCCATGCCCCTCCCGGGGACCGCCAGAACACCATCTCCGCTCCCGTACGGTCGGCGATGACCCCCACCGCCTCGGCGGCCACCGCGCCGTGGCTGGGATCCTCCGCCGCGGACCACGCCTCCACCTGCGGTCGGAAGTGCGACACCTGCAGCCGCCCGTCGCGCGACCAAGCCAGAAGGGCGCCGCTGACACCGACGGCCAGCGCTGGCCACGACGCACCGTCGGGGGCGAGGTCGGTGCGAGCGCCCCACACCCCGGTCAGCGCGTCGCGCCGGATGGCGGAGAGTCGTCCGCTCAGGCTGCGGAACGCGACGAACGCATCGCCGGCCGGTCCCACCGCCAAGATCGGTGCCACGGTGTCGTTCAGTTCGGGAGCGACGAAGGCCTCCACGGGCGCCGACCACGCGTCCGCTCCGGCGTCGTAGCGCGACGCCACGAACCGCTCGAAGCCGATGCCGACCCAGCCGGTCCGCCACAGTGCGAGCACGTTCCCGGCGTCGTCGGCGCCGAGCGACAACCCCGTGTCGGTGTCGGCGTCCGGCCCGACGACCACTCGGGTGGACCAGGCCCGGCGCGCCGGATCGTAGCGCCGTGCCACCAGACCGGCGCCGGGCTCCGACCAGAGCGCGATGACGCCACCGCCGCGCGAGGCGACGACGGTCGGGGCGCCGGTCGGCCCGCCCGACGCAAGCACCGACTCGGTGCCCCACGACGCCGTCGCTGCAGCCGGCGTCGCGGCCGTGTGCGGCGTCGATGGTGCGACCGCACGGGCCGGCGCGCCCGATGCGGTCCCGACCGCCACGGGCGACAGCATGAGCGCCGCCACCGTGAGGAGCCGACCTCCGAGCCTCCATGTGCCCATGGTGTCCACCGCTTCCTGCCGCCAGGTACCACTGGACCACGTTGTCGGCGGGGCCGACCAGGGTCCCATGCCGCCGCCTCGTGGGTCGGGAGACCCGCTCGGCCACCCGCCGGGCACCCTGACCGAGGGCGCGTGCGCGGGCGACGACGGCGCCGGTGGCTCGCCGCCGGCGACTCCCGTAGCGACCCGTCTACATCACCAGGACGATCTTGCCGACGTTGGCGTCGGCGGCCATGCGAGCCTGTGCTTCAGCCACGTCGGCGAACGGGTAGCGGGTGTCGACGACCGGCTTCACCGAACCGGCCTCGAACAGCGGCACGATCTCGGCGGTGAACCTGCGGGCCAGCGCGGCCTTCTCCTCGAGCGGGCGAGCGCGAAGCACCGTACCGATGAGCGACGCCCGCTTGAACATGAGCATCCCGAGGTTCACGTTCGGCGTGCTGCCCGCCATCGTGCCGACCTGGACGATCCGCCCCTTGAGCGCCAGCGCCTGGAGCGACCGGTTCGTCTCGTCGCCGCCGACGACGTCGAGGATCACGTCGAAACCGGTCGGCACGGCCGCCCTGGCGTCGGCCAGCCAGTCGTGCGGGCTGCGTTCGAACACGTGGTCGGCGCCGAGCGCCCGCACGGCTTCGGCCTTGCCCACCGAGCAGGTGACGGCCACTCGACCGCCGATCGCCTTGACGAGCTGCACGCCTGCGGTGCCCACGCCGGACGCGCCGGCGTGGACGAGCGCCCACCGCCCCGACGTCGCGCCGCCCTGGAGCACCAGCGCGTCCCACGCCGTGAGGAACACCTCCGGGATGGCGGCGGCATCGACGAGATCGACGCCGACCGGGACCGGGATGGCCTGGCGTTCGTGGATGACCACCTTCGTGGCGTAGCCACCGCCGGACAGGATCCCCATGACCGCGTCGCCGGGCTTCCACATCGTGACCCGGGAGCCGACCGCCGACACGCGTCCGGCGAACTCGAGCCCGGGGATCTCGACGGCGGCCGGCTCGGGCGACGGGTACAGCCCCTGGCGCTGCAACAGGTCGGCGCGATTCAGCGCGGTGGCCGCCACGTCGACGAGCACCTGGTCGGGCGACGGGGTGGGGTCATCGACGTCCTCGAACGTGAGGACCTCGGGACCACCATGGGAGCGGAGGACGACGGCGCGCATCACTGCAGCCTGGCAGACGCGACGAACCGAGCCGCCACGCCGGCGTCGCCGATCACCTCGACCGACGACGGCCGGCGCCACAGCCACAGCAGCAGGTCGTTGGCCCGGCCCCGCACGGCGCAGTCGCCCTTGGCGTGCTCGCGGTCGAAGCGGGCGCCGGTGGGCGTCAGCTCGTGGATCATCCACTCCCCCGCCCCGGGCGGGATGCCCTCGTCGGTGCAGTGCAGGTGCACGGTGCCGCCGACGGGCTCGGCGCCGTCGGCCGGCGCGCTGAACCACTGCAGGAACTCGTCGATGCCGTCCGCGGCGACCAGCGCGTCGATGGCCCAGCCCGAACCGCCGGCGGCCTCGGCGTCCCACCGGTGCACGGCCGTCTCCTGGGCCATGCGCCGGCGCACCCAGGCTGCGCTGCCGTCGGTGTTCGCCCAGGTCCACAGCGGCGTGTCGGGGTTCGCCCACCCGAGCACGCGCCACAGGCGCTCCCGTCGGCCGCGGGCCCAGGCAACCAGTTCGTCGTCCGGCGGCACGGGCGGTTCGTCGTAGTCGGCGAACCGGGCGCTGTCGGTGACCGTGTTGTCCACGACGAAGGCCCAGAAGTTCCATACCTCGGCCGCGTGGTACAGCAGGTCGCGCACGTGCCAGCCGGGGCACCACGGCACGGGTGTGCCGAGGCCCGCCCGTTCGGCGGCTGCGATGAGGCCGTCGCCGTCGGTGCGCAGGGACGCGAGCGGGTCGTAGCGGAGCATGCCTGCGACCCTAGCCACGTCGTCGCCACGGGCGTTCAGCTTCGTCGGTCGGCCCTTCCACGCTCTTGGTGCAGCAATCGCGTCCGTGGCGCGATTGCTGCACCAAGAGGGTGGGACGACTGGGTCAGCGGCGGGGCGGGGCGGGTCAGCCGGCGTCGAGGATGCCGAGCACGGCGGACAGGCCGCGGGGCGAGCCACTCGGGACGAGCGGGAGCAGCAGGGTACGCACACCCGAGTCGATGGCGCCACCGTCGTTGCGGTGGTTGTCGCCCACCATGAGCGCCTCCGCCGGCTCGACGCCGAGGCGCTCGCACGCCGTGAGGCACAGCACGGGCGCCGGCTTGGTGGCACCGTGCTGGTACGACATGACGAACGTTGCGAAGTACCGGGCCAGATCGTGGGCCTCGAACGTCGGCCGCAGGTCCCAGCCCGTGTCGCTGATGACCGCCAACGGGATCCCGCGCCGGGTCAGCTCGTCGAGCACGGAGCGGGTGTCGACGTACGGCGCCCACCCGGCCGCGCTCGTCTCGAACTCGTACAACCGCTCGGTGAGACCCGGGCACCGCTCCTCGAGCTCGGTCCAGAGGCCCAGCCAGCAGGCGCGGTGCTGCGACGGGCCGAGGTCGCGCCCTTTGACCATCTCCTCGGGCGAGCGCGACCGCGTGCGCCCGTCGAGCCACAGGCGCTCGGCCACGTCGCGCGGGATCGGCCGCCCGAGGGCGGCCGATTCGCGGACGAGGAACTCGATGCTCGACGACGTGTCGAACAGCGTGTGGCCGAAGTCGAAGAACACGGCCCGTACGGGCCGCAACGGCGCCAGCAAGGGAACGGTCAGGCCATCTTCGCCTGGAGGCGACGATCGAGCGCGTCGAGGAAGTCCTCGGTCGACAGGAACGGGGCGTCCTTGCCGATGAGGAGCGCCAGGTCCTTGGTCATCTCGCCGGCCTCGACGGCCTCGACGCACACCTTCTCGAGCGTCTCGGCGAAGGCCACGACGTCGGGGGTGTTGTCCTTCTTGCCACGGAACACGAGGCCCTGCGTCCAGGCGAAGATCGAGGCGATCGGGTTCGTCGAGGTCTTCTCGCCGCGCTGGTGCTGGCGGTAGTGGCGGGTCACCGTGCCGTGGGCGGCCTCGGCCTCGCACGTCTCGCCGTCGGGCGTGAGGAGGACCGACGTCATGAGCCCGAGCGAGCCGAAGCCCTGCGCCACGATGTCCGACTGCACGTCGCCGTCGTAGTTCTTGCAGGCCCACACGTACCCGCCGTCGCCCTTGATGGCCTGGGCCACCATGTCGTCGATGAGTCGG
>JANPGL010000253.1:0-1985 GCA_031423915.1 Actinomycetes bacterium
CGCGCCGGCCGCGGGGGCCCCGGCCCCCGCCGCCCAGCCCGCCCTCCACCCGGCCCTGGGGGCGGCCCCCGCCCCCCCGGGGGCGGGGGGGGGGGGGGGTGGCGGCACCGGCGGTGACCGTCAGCTGGTTGTCGACGTTGGCCGCACCCACGATGGTCGCCGCCTGGTCGCCGAGATCCTTCTTCACGGCCTCGCTCGGCACGAGGCCGCGAAGGACGATCCTGCCGCCGTCGAGCGTCGACGTGACGCCGGCCGTCGGCGCCGACGAACCGCCGGCCACGGTGAGCTCGTCGGTGACGTGACGCACCCCGGTCCGCGAACGGACGAGGTCGTGGGCGCGTTGGATGTCGGCCTCGGTCGGCACGACGCCCGTGAGCGTCGCATCGCGTCCCGACAGGTCGACGGTCAGGCCCGGCAGACCGCCCTTGGCGAGGGCGGCAGTGGCCCGATTGCGCAGCGTGTCCTCGACGCTGCCGTGGTGGAGGCCGACCCCGCCGAGCCACAGTGCCGTCACACCCAGGAGGCCGACGGCGATGGGGAGACCCTTGCGGGCGGGCAGGACCTCGGTGGTGGTGGTCGTGGTGGTCGTGGTCGTGGTGAGGGTCTCGGACATCGTCACTCGGTTCCCGGCTCGCGCCCGGCAACCAGGCGATCGGTGTAGGCCGTGAAGCCGGCGACGTCGCCCTTCGCCAGGTGGTCGGCCTGCTTCGCCCATGTCGGGATGCTCGGCGCAAACGGCAAGCCGGCCGCCTCGACGGCGGACCGGAGCTGCGGCTCCGTGGAGGTGCTCAGCTGGGCGAAGGTGTGGATGCCGGCGGCGTGCAACGCGGCGGCCATCTTGGGGCCGATCCCCTCGACGATGGTCAGGTCGTCGGGACCCGAGCCCAGACGGAACGCCGGCTCGGCGGCCCGGGCCGGCGCCGCGCCGGCCATGGCCAGGATGCGATCGGACGCCCGGAAGCGCGTGCCGAGCGGGTCGGGCGAGCCGTCGGTCGGGGGCACGCCGGCCACCAGCCACGCGGTGTAGGTGGCGAATCCGGCCTGGTCGCCGCGGGCGAGCAGCGCCGCCTGCTTCGACCATGTCGCGATGCTCGGCGCGAACGACAGCTTCGACGCCTCGACGGCCACACGCAGCTCGGGCTCGGTGGCATTGCTCAGCTGCTCGAAGGTGTGGATGCCGGCGGCGTGCAGCGCGTCGGCCATCTTGGGCCCGATTCCTTCGACGACGGTGAGGTCGTCGCGGCGGTCGCCGGCCGGCACGCGCTCGGCGAGCGGCGGCAGCACGAATCGGCTGACGCCCTGAAGCTCGGCGTGGGCGTGGGCGAGCTGGACGTGCTCGGCGCGAAGGGACGCGAGCCGCGTCGCATGCTCCTCGGCCCGAGCGTTGGCGGCAGCCAGCACGGCGTCGCCGTCCTGCGCCCGCGTCGTCACCGCGGCGAGCGACGTCTCCAGCTCGCCGATCCGAGCCACTGCGTCCCCGTGCTGCTTCGACGCGTCGCCTGCGCTCACCAGCTGGCGCTCGGTGGCCTCGTGCTCCTTGGCCAGCTGGTCGTGGCCGGCCTTGGCCGAGGTGAGCTGGCGTTGCACGTCCTGCGTCACCTCGACGGACCGCTTCAGCCGGCGACCCCACCAGAGCCAGCCCACGAGCACGCCGAGGGCGAGCGCAGCCAACAGGTACCAGAGGTACTGCACGAACAACCAGAACACGTTTGCTCCCTTGGTCCGCTCCCGGTCGGCCGGGAGATTCCGGCGACAGAGACGAACGAGGCGGCCGACCGTGACGCCGCCCGGAGGACTTCGTGTCGATTTAGCAATCGACCGAAACAAGCCGCGCTCGGTGGTCGACGAGCTGCGATGCACCGCCTCCGCATCGGCGCCGTTGATCGCGGATCAGGACTCGACGGTGACGCCCTTCCAAAAGGCGACGTGGTCCTTGATCTCCGCCGCCGCCGACTTGGGATCGGGGTAGTACCAGGCGGCGTCGG
>JANPGL010000254.1:0-11052 GCA_031423915.1 Actinomycetes bacterium
CGCCGCCTCGCAGATCGCCGGCGCCCCGGCCTTCGCCGACTGGCTGCAGTCGGTCGGCGTCGTGGTCGTGGTCGGTACCGGCGGCGGCACGACGGGTGGCGGCAGCACGACCGGGGGTACCTCGGGCGGCACGTCCGGCGGCACCACCGATGGCGGCACCACCGGTGGCACGTCGGGCGGCACGACGGGCGGCACCACTGATGGAGGAACGACGAGCGGCGGAACGACCGGCGGCGGGTCGACGAGCGGCGGCACGACCGGCGGTGGCGGCTCCACCGGTGGCACGTCGGGCGGTACGTCCGGCGGCACCACCGACGGCGGGACGACCGGCGGCACCGATGCGTCGGGCGGCACGACGGCAGGCTCGACAGGTGGCACCGGTGGGACCGGTGGGACCGGTGGGTCGACCACCGGGCAGGGCGGTGGTGGCACGTCGGGCGGCACGGTGACGACGAAGCCAAAGACCGCCTCGGGGGGCACCAGCGGTGGCACGACCGGGAACGGCACCACGTCCGGAGGCTCGACGGGCGGGAACACCGCCAACACGGCCCTCGCCGCCACGCGCAAGGCACCCGGGCCGTCGAACGCCGAGGTCGTGTGGGCGATGATGGAAGGCGCCGCCATCCTCGGGGCGGGGCTGTTGCTCCGGCGCGGCCTGAGCACCGGTGCCGCTCGATGACCAGGCGAGTGCCCGTCACCGCGGTCGTCGTGGCGGCGATGGCGGTGGCGTTCGGCCTGACCGTTCCGGCCGCCCAGTCGGCCGAGTCGTTCGACGTGGTGGTGAAGGCGAACCCGGTCTCACTGCGCATGTCGACCTCCGAGGGCACGAGCGAGGTGTCGAGCACGGCGCTGCTCGACAAGCTGCAGTCGGCCGAGGCGCGCACGCGCATCTCGATCTCCCGGTCGGGGAGCGGCCTGGCCCGCGAGCGCCTGCTCACCGCCTTGGGCGATGGCGCGTTCACCGGCGCCGAGGACCGCGCCATCGTGTCGGGCTCGCCGTTCACGGCCGACGAGCTCGCCGGCCTCTCGGGCGTGAAGCTCGTCGGTGTGCCGGTGCACGCGGTGGGTTCCGCCATCCTGCTGTCGGGGCCCGGTACCGGGAACGGTCAGCCTGCCGGGTTCGTCACCCAGTTCATCGACCCGCTGCTCGGCTTCCCCGACGGCACGGTCGAGGTGGACAAGCTCGACGGCCCGCACCCGACCGACGCCTCGACGCTGCAGTTCAAGATGCCGTGGCCCGCCCTGGCCAACCAGGTGCTCGAGGTGGGCGACACCACGTGGACGGGCATGCCGGGCCTGCTCGCGTCGTGGGGGTACGCGATCGGTGACGACGGCCTGTGGCGCAAGCCCGGCAGCGATCGCTACCTGGCGCTCGACGCCGCACCCCTGTTCTCGCCCCGGTTCGAGCCGTCGAGCATGAACCTCTACGTCCAGGAGGCGCTCGCCACCGTGGCGCCGACGATCTGGCGGCAGAAGTTCGCCGGCGCCGACCCGAACGCCAAGGTGCCGGCGCCGTCCGAGCGCTTCCTCGGCGGGAGCCGCTCGAGCGTGCGCTCGCGTGGGATGGGCGAGCTCGTGCGCATCCTCGGCGACCCCGGGTACCTGCGGCCCGGTGGTGGCCAGCCGACCAACGGCACGCTCGTGTCGGCGCCGATGTGGATCACGAAGATGGTGCACGACGCCTACCCCGACGTCGCCGGCGTCCGGGCCCTGCAGCTGTCGGTGGCCGAGCTGCAGAACGGTGCGGGCCAGTGGACGGTGCCGACGTCGGACTCGATCACCAAGGCCATCGCGGCCGGCGGCGAGCAGCCGCTGTATGCGCTCACGAACAAGGTGCCCGACGCCTACCCGCTCTCGTGGGTCGAGTCGATGTACCTCCCCAGCAAGGGCCTCGGCATCGACGAGGTGAACGGGCTGTCGGCCTACGCCCGGCTGCTCGTGACCGACGGCCAGACCGTCGTGAAGGGCGACGGCGACGGCGTCCTCACGAGTGCGTTGGTGAACAAGGCGCTGACCGCCATCAACGACGCCGTCACCTCGAACTGCACGGCGGCCGACGGCGTACCCGTGACGCAGAAGGAATCGCCCTACTACCCGCCCGCCGCCGAGGCGCCGAAGATGGCGGCGCTGTCGGCACAGGTGGTGTGCGGCACGAAGGTGGCGATCGCCACGACCACCACCACGAGCACGACTGCGGCGACCACGACGACGACTGCTGCCACCACGACGACCACCAGGGCGACGACGACCACGGTGGCGACCACCAGTGCCACGGTTCGGGCGGCGACGCAGGGATCGACCGCTCGCACCACGCCGGCGGCACGGTCGACGCCGAGTGCGTCGCCCACCGTGCCGACGGCCACCACGGCGGCGGGTGGCCCGACGACCGTGGCGAGCACCACCACCGTCGCTGCGGTGCCGGCCCCGACCACGTCGCCACCGACGAACGGACCAGCGGCACCGGAGACCGCCGTGGTGCGCACCGTGCTCCCGCTCGGCCTGCCGGCGGCCTCGCTGGGTGGCTTCGACCGGTTCCTCACCATGGCCATGGGCGGTGCGCTCCTCCTCCTCGTGCGGCGCGCGCTGCTGACGCGAAAGCGCCTCGCCACATGAGCCAGATCGTCACGCGACAGGACGACGAGGTCGTCTTCGGCGGCATGATCAAGATGCGCGTCGTCGGCGATGGTGCATCGCAGCGACCGCCCGCTCGCCGGTTCCTGGCGGCGGTGCGCCGTCGGTGGCCCCGCGTGCTCCTGGCCGCGGTGCTCGGCGTGCTGCTCCTCCTGGCGATCGACAGCCTCGGTGGCGGCCTGATGTACCGGGCCCGCCAGGGCCAGCTCGCGGCCGACTTCCGGACCCCGCGCAACTACACGGCGCAGGGCCGCGCCCTGGCGGTGCTCCAGATCCCCAAGCTCGGGCTGAACGTGGTGACCGTGGAGGGCATCGGGCCGCCGCAGCTGCGCGCCGGGCCCGGTCATCTGCCGTCGAGCGTGGTCCCCGGCGCCGCCGGGAACGCCGTGGTGTTCGGCCACGCCCGCCGTTTCGGTGGGCCGTTCGGGAGCATCGCCAAGCTCGCCGCGGGCGACGAGGTCTATGTCCAGCCGAAGGGCTCGGCGGACGTGGTGAAGTACCGGGTCACGGCGGTCACGACCGGCGGCGACGAGCTCGTCGACAAGCTCGCCCCGACCGACGACGTCAGGCTCACCATCGTGACGTCGGCCGGTGGCTGGTTCGGGTCGAAGCACGTGGTGGTCGAAGCCACCGCGGATGCCCCAGCGCGCAAGCCACCGGCGGCCACGGCCGCGGTGCGCGCTCCGGCGTCGCTCGAACCGAGCGGCGACGTCGTGAACCTGTCGATCGTCTTCGCGCTGGCCTGGCTGGCGCTCGGCGTGCTCGTGGTGCGCGGCCTGCCGTCGACGTACCCCTCGCGGGTCCGCTGGCTCGTCGCGGTTTCCCCGCTCGCGCTCGGCGGCATCCTGCTGCTGCTCGAGATCGACCGCTGGCTCGCGGCCACCCTCTGACGCCCACGATGCCAGTGAGCGCGTCGTTTCCGGCGCGCCGCGAGCACCGGATGAACGCCTTCCGAACAGGTAAGGAACTCTCAACAGAACGGTGGCGCGGCGCCCCATGACTGCTTGAGAGTGGAGTTGCCGGGGCGTTCCGCTGCGCCGGCGAACAACGACCCAAGGAGCACATCTTGCGCCTCAAGACCCTCGCCGGTACCGCCGCCTCGGCCGCGGCGATCGTCCTGTCCGCCTTCCCGGCCGCCGCGGCTGGCACGGTGACCGTGACCCCCCAGAACATCACGGCGGACGGCCAGGTCGTCACCGTGACCTGGAGCGGTTTCACCGCCCCGACGTTCCTCGCCCAGTGCAGCAAGTCGATCACCGCTGCCGACTTCAACCCGGACATCTACTGCGACAACGACACCAACGGTGGCGTCGTCAACGGTCCGTTCGCCGGCACCGCCCAGGTGACGACGTTCAAGGGCGACCGCGACCTGTTCGGCTGGGCCTGCGGCTCGACCGTCTCGGGTCTCCCGGTCAGCAACCCCTGCTACATCCGCATCGCCCAGGGCGGCAGCGGCAACCTCGACGGTGACGTCGAGATCCCGATCACGTACGTGCAGGAAGTCGTCCCCGAGGTTCCGTACTCGGTCCTGCTCCCGATGGGCGCCATCGCCGCCATCGGCACCGGCATCTTCCTCAACCGTCGCCGTATGGCCGCGGCCTGATTCGATCCACACCACCACAAAGGATCTGACCACATCATGAAGAGCAAGTTCCTCCGCTTCGGCGCTCTCGCGAGCGCGGCTGCGGGCGTCCTCACCATGGCGTCGCCCGCCATGGCCACGGCGCCCACGGGCACCACCGGCTACGACGAGCTCCCGAACGTCGTCCTCGTCGGCGGCTCGGACACGTCCTACTACGTGTCGACGCTGCTCGGCCGCGCGTACAACACGTCGCCCGGCTGCAGCACCAACAACACCGTGGCTCCGTACGACGCCTGCGTCGTCGGCCAGACGCCGCCCGCCGGCTACGCCAACTGGGATCACGACGTCATGGTCGACACGTTCCCCTACGGCTCGGGCTCGGGCCGAAACGCCCTGGCCGACGCCACCCTGACGCTCAACGACATCGACCTCGGTCGGTCGTCGAGCGGCCTCAGCAGCACCGCGCCGGTCAACACGATGTACGAGTTCGCCAGCGAGGGCCTCGCCGTCATCGCCGTGAACCCGTCGATCAAGGGCCGCACCACGGCAACCCTGAGCTTCACCCAGGCGCAGCTGCAGGCCATCTACGAGGACGGCAACAACGTCTGCGACTCGACCGTCACGTGGGGCCAGCTCGGCGACACGGGTACGAACGCCGCCGACCTCGTCCAGCCGTTCGGCATGAACTCGGGCTCGGGCACGTTCGGCTCGTTCAACACCTACGTCGGCGGCACCGCCAACACCGGTGACTGCGTCCTCGGTCAGCCGTTCGAGAACGACGTCGCCGAGCTCGGCAAGGCCAACTCGGTCGCCACCACCGCCGACATGATCGCCCGCCGCGACAGCGGCAACGGCATCTGGTGGATGTCGGGCGCCGTGCTCAACAAGTTCCCGGTGCTGTCGAACGGCATGTCGCCGATCGCCTTCAACAGCGGCACCGCCCTGGTGTCGTACACGGCGACGACGGGCTACCCGCTTCGCCGCAACGTGTCCTACATCGCCCGCGACACCGACGCCGGCTTCGCCGCCGGCGCCATGACGTTTGCCGCGGGCAACGACTTCGGCAAGGCCGGCGCGGTGCGTGAGTACCTCCGCTGGGTGTGCCGCACGACGCCGCACGCTGCCGACCCGAACACGCAGAACACGCCGGTTCCGGTGAGCTACCTGCAGGTCATCTCGGGCGCCATCCAGAACTCGGGCTTCTCGACCACGGTCGGCACCGGCACCGCGGGTTCGGTGGCCTTCGGCCGCTGCCGCGCCACGACCTGATCGTCACCGATTGGGGCGTGACCGCCCACGCATGACGCAAGGCGGTGACGCCGCTCCTCCTGTAGGGGCGGCGTCGCCGTCGCGTCGTACCCCCGTCCCACTCCTCTCCTGCTTCGCGAAGGACCCCGCCGTGCGCACCACCCGCCTCCCCGTTCTCGCCGCCACGCTCGCCGCCCTCGGGGTGTTCGTATCCCTGCTGCTCGGCGCGGGAGCCGCATCGGCGGCGCCTCCGGGCACCGTGACGGTCGACGAAGGCTCGAACTTCACCGGGTCGCGCTCGATCACCGTGCGGTACAAGGGTTTCGGCCTCTACGAACGCATCTTCATCCAGCAGTGCTGGAACGGTCCGGGCGACGCGTTCGACTTCTCGACCTCGTGCCAGCCCGAGACGATGATCTTCCCGGGGCTCACCGACGCCGACGAGGGCAAGGTGACGTTCCAGCTGTTCGTCGGCGACGATCCCTTCGGCGCCTTCCCCGTGTCGTGCGGACCGAAAACCGATCCGAGCTACGTCCAGTACGACACCTGCTACATCCGCGTGGTCACCTACAACCAGGACGCCAACGACCGCGCTGCCTTCTTCCCGATCACGTTCGCCGGTGCCAAGGCGGCGGCCCCCACCACGACGATCGCCGGCCCGTCGGCGTCGACGACAGTGGCGGCCTCGGCCGTCACGACCGTAGCGGCGAGCCCGACGACGGTGGGGGGCGCCAGCCCGACCGTGTCGGTGCCGCGATCGATCACCGTGGTGCATCGCGCCGGCGGACGCGGCTGGCTGCAGAACGTGCTGTTCATCGGTGGGGTCGCCGGGCTGTTGGTGATCGCCTACGGGGCCGTCAAGCGTCGCCGTCAGGAGCGCCGGGCCCGGGCGCTCAGCTGAAGACGCCACCGCCGGTTGCGTCGCTCAGCGGGCAGCCTTCTCGAGCACGAGGGCGGCCAGCGTCGACGCGACCTTCACGTCGAGCGGGCCCGTCTTCGAGAACGTCGTGACCTGCACGAGCACGTCGCCTTTGTAGACGAGCGCCGTGGGCGCCCGCCCGGCGATCACGTACCCGCCGTCGCCGACACCGGGCAGATCGACGAGCGTGAACTGCTTGCCCTCGGCCGCCCGCCGGTCGGCGACGTAGCCGGCGAGTCCGGTGGCCACGCCCTTGGCGGCGAGGGACGCGGCGGAGCCGATGGCGAGCCCGACAGACGCGTCGCCGCCCGCCCACTCGCACTGGGCGATGATCCAGCCGGATCCCGCACGCCGGGCGCCCGGCCCGAAGGTCGGCGCGCCGAACGCGGCGTCGACGTCCCTGGTCGACAGGTAGGTGCACGGGTCGACCGTCGGGACCGTGGTCGCGGGGCGGGCAGCTGTCGTGGGCACCGTCACCGCCGACGTGGCCGTGGCGGCACCCGACGAGCTCGAGCACGCCGCCAGGGTGAGCACGGCGAGAAGGGACGTGGGAACGAGCCGGCGCATCGACTGCGACGCTACGCACGGCAGATGAACGTGAGGAGGCCGGCGGATGACGTCGCGTCGAGTGTGCGCCTGGCCGCCGGGGCACCACGGGCACGTGGCCGGCAGATGAACGCTTCCTGGAATACCCTCGGGTCGCGTTGTCCGGCACGGAGCCGCTTGCGAAGATCTCGACGTGCCTTCCGCTGCGCGTCGACCCCGTGGAGAACGAGCAGCATGACGTCCCTCCTGACAGGTCCTGCGGCCGTCGACGAGGCTGGCGCGCTGCCGCCGCCGTCGCCGGCGGCCTGCGTCGCCACGCCCGACGGCCGCTACGCCCGGGTGCGCGACCGCCTGGCGCCGTACGGCCGGCCGGCGCTCGCTGTCGCGCTCGTAGTCGGGGCCTATCGAGTCACCTTCTCGACACTGCTCGAGAGCCTCTCGCTCGACACGCCGCTCGCCCACCTGGCGCTGGTCCCGGTCATCGCGCTGGCGCTCATCGTCACCGGGGCCCGCCGCCATGCGGGCCCGCCGATCCACGACCGCCAGCTCGATTGGATCGTCGGCGTGCCGCTGGTGCTCTCGGCGCTGGCGGCCAACTTCATCCTCCCGGGCCAGATGTCGACCGAGTTCTGGATCTACCGCGTCGACCTGCTGTCGTTGCCCGTGTTCGTGGCCGGCGTCATCACGCTGCTGTTCGGCACCCGCATGCTGTGGCGCGTCCGCGTCGGCGTGATGTTCCTCTTCCTGGCCTGGCCGTACCCCTACTCGCAGGTCCTCGAGCGGTGGCTGACACCCTTTACCGCCGTGACCGTGCACGCGGTCTCGGCGGCCGTGAAGTGGATCCCCGTGGCTACGCCCCGTGCGGGCGACAACGTGAACGCCCTGTTCACGGTGACCCACGGCGGAACGCCCTTCGACCTGTCCGTCGCCAGCGAGTGCTCCGGCGCCAACGGTCTCGTCGGGTTCCTCCTGGTCGGTGTGGCCTTCGTGCTAGCCGCCCGCGGCAAGCGCTGGGCGAAGTTCGCCTGGCTCGCCACCGGGGCCGCCGCGGTGTGGGCCCTGAACGTGGTCCGCATCCTCATCATCTTCGGGGCCGGCAAGAAGTGGGGCCAGTCAGTGGCCATCGACGGGTTCCATCCCGTCATCGGCCTCGTCGTGTTCAACGCCGGCGTGATGGTGATGGCGCTCGTGATGCGGCGCTACGGCATGCGCTGGGACGGCGCCCCGCCCCGGCGCCGGCCCGCCGACGGCTCGCCGCTCGCGCCGCCGGCGCGGGCGTACCGCCCGGCGTTCCAGGCCGGCGCTATCGCCGTGCTGACGGCGACGCTCGGTGTCGGGGTGCTCAACACCGACCTGCGCGAGTCGGACCTGGTGGCCAGCAGCCTCGGCTCGCCCCGACTCGGCGGTTTCGAGTCGACGACCGAGCGGCCCGACAGCTGGAACGTGAACTTCTCGAGCCAGTACGACTGGTCGAAGCGCTTCTTCGGCCCGGACTCCACATGGCGCCGGTACATCTACGCCATGACGCCGCAGGGCCCGGGCACGACGCCCGGCGTGTCGGTGAACACCGCGGTGATCGCCGACGTCATCAGCACCGGCGACCGGGCGGCGTTCAGCAACTACGGCATCGAGGCCTGCTACCGCTTCCACAACTTCCAGATCTCCAAGCGCCAGTCGGTCGACCTCGGCAACGGCGTCGTCGGCGGTCTGCTCACCTGGTACGACCCGAGCAGCAAGACCACGACCACGACGCTCTACTGGCACTGGCCGATCCGTGACGGCAAGAAGACCCGGTGGGAGCGGATGACGCTGCTGCTCGTAGACCAGCCCTCGCTCAAGTTCAACCTGCCCGACGAGACGCCCGAGCGGCTCACCAAGGAGTTCCAGCTGCGGGTGCGCGACCTGCTCCGCGGCGATCAGGCGTCGGGCAAGGACTCCGAGCGACTGGTGCAGACGCGCCAGTTCCTCGTCGCGTTCGGTCAGCAGCTGATCAAGGCACGGGGCGCCACCGCCGACAAGTGACCGCGCCGCTACCGGCTCGGACGCAGGTCCCCTAAGCTGACGTCGTCCCCGAGTGGCGCGCGCATGACGATGACAGGACGACCAGATGACACCGCATCGCGTACGAGTCTGCCGGCGACGTCGGCCGGTCGGACCGCGATGACGGCGATCGACGAGGACGAGCGCCTGTATCGCAGCATCTACGCGCTCCGCGACGCCGATCCGCTGCTGTCGGCCGAGCGGACGTTCCTACCCCGCCAGCGCAACGGCATCATCGCCACCGTCGTCGTGGTGCTGGCGCTCGCCGTGCTGTTCCCGCTCGTCACGATCCCGATCCTCATCGGCCTGGCCACGCTGGCCTACGTGTCGACGATCGTGTTCCGCGTCTCGTTGCTCTACCACGCCACCCGGCATCCCGACACGCTCACGGTCTCCGACGCCGAGGCCCGGGCCGTGCCCGACGTCGACCTGCCGCCGTACACCGTCATGATCCCGTGCTACAAGGAGCCGGAGGTGGTGGCGCAGCTGCTGCGGGGCATGGAGGAGATGGAGTATCCGCGCGACAAGATGGACGTGAAGCTGCTGCTGGAGGCCGACGACGAGGAGACGATCGCTGAGGCCCGCCGCATCGGTGCCGATCGCGTGGCCGAGGTCATCATCGTGCCGGCCGCCGCGCCCCGCACGAAGCCGAAGGCTCTGAACTACGGCCTGCAGACGGCGCGTGGCACGTACGTGACGATCTTCGACGCCGAGGACCGCCCGCACCCCCTGCAGCTGCGCAAAGCGGCGATTGCGCTCAAGAACGCGCCCGACGACATCGCCTGTCTCCAGGCCGAGCTGGCCTACTTCAACCCCGACCAGAACATCATCACGCGCTGGTTCACCCTCGAGTACGAGCTCTGGTTCCGCCAGTTCCTCCCCGGACTCTCACGGGTGAGCGCGCCGATTCCGCTGGGCGGCACCTCGAACCACTTCCGTCGCGACGTGCTGGTGCGCGCCGGGGGCTGGGACCCGTTCAACGTCACCGAGGACGCCGACCTCGGCGTGCGCCTGCACCGCCTCGGCTATCGCACGGGCATGCTCGATTCGCAGACGCTCGAGGAGGCCAACAGCGACTTCGTGAACTGGGTGAAGCAGCGCTCGCGCTGGTACAAGGGCTACCTGCAGACATGGTTGGTCCACATGCGCCAGCCCGTGCGTCTGGCGCGCGAGGTCGGCTTCCGCGGCTTCCTGCGCTTCAACCTCTTCGTCGGGGGTACACCGGCGCTGGCGGTGCTCAACCCGCTGTTCTGGGGCCTGACGATCGTGTGGTTCCTGCTCCAGCCGCCGTTCGTGCTGAAGCTCTTTCCGGCGCCCGTGTACTACACCGGCCTGGCCACCTGGCTGTTCGGCAACTTCTTCTTCGCCTACACGTTCGTGTACGCCGCGTACCAGCACCCCGAGAAGAAGGTCTTCACCGCTGCACTGCTGGCGCCGGTGTACTGGATGGCCATGTCGATGGCGGCCACCAAGGCGTTCGTCCAGCTGATCTTCAACCCGCAGTACTGGGAGAAGACGCAGCACGGGCTCAGCGGTTCGCAGGCGACGGTCGGTCACTCGGCCGACGCGGCCGGCGAGAAGGTGGCCTGAGGCCGACGGCGCTCGCCGTCAGGTCCGGCAGACGGCCAGCGTGTTGAGCCCGAACTTGTGCGTGCGGCACGTGATCCGGCTCGGCCGGAAGCCGGCGCGGACCAGCAACGGCCACAGGTCGCGCGGGTCGTAGTAGCACTTGTGGTCGTCCATCTCCGCCGCCGGCGCCATGCCGAGACGGAACGCGGCGAACTCGAGGAACCACTTCCCGCGCCACGTGGGCACGTTGAGGACGGCAGTGCCGCCCGGCCGCAGACATCGGCGGATCTCGTGCAACGTGAGCTCGGGCTCCCACAGGTGCTCGAGGACGTTGTTGCACAGGATCACGTCGAGCGAGGCCGTGGCGATGGCGCTCAGCCAGGTGGCCAGGCCGGTGTAGTACACGGGCGCCGGGAACAGCTTCAGCACGAACGGCGGCTGGAGCAGGAACCACACGATCGTCAGGCCCCAGAACAGCGGGTTGAGCACCGCCAGCGCCGGTGTACCCCCGACGAAG
>JANPGL010000255.1:0-2025 GCA_031423915.1 Actinomycetes bacterium
AGCTGGCTGGGTGTGAGGGGTGGGGGTTCGCGAAGAGGCCCTTCTGGCAGGGGAGACTGCGGTTCTCGAGGCCGTTGTCAGCACTACCAGAAGGGCACTTCGATGGTGAAGCGTAGTCGCAGACGTGGGCGGGTCCTGGTGAGCGCGGACGGGACGAACGTGGTGAGTCATGTCGGTGCCCGCCTGTTGTCGGATCTGGCCGACGCGGTCGGCCTGACGGAGGGCTTGTCGGCGGCGATGGCGGCGACGAAGCAGCGCCGCCGGGGTCATGACCGTGGTGAGGTGCTGGCGGATCTGGCGGTGATGATCGCCGATGGCGGCGATGCCATCAGCGACCTCGCCGTGCTGCGGAACCAGCCCGACCTGTTCGGTGACGTGGCATCGACACCGACGGCGTGGCGCACCCTGGAAGCCATCGACACCGCGGCGCTCGAACGGATCGCCACCGCTCGCGCAGCGGCGCGTCGTCGGGTGTGGGCCACCGGAGTCGATCCGGGGTTCTACGTGATCGACATCGACGCCACGCTGATCACCGCGCACTCCGACAAGCAGGGCGCCGCCCCCACCTACAAGCGCGGGTTCGGGCATCACCCGCTTCTGGCGTTCCTGGACGCCACCGGCGAAGCGTTGGCCGGGATCCTGCGGCCCGGCAACGCCGGATCGAACACCGCCACCGACCACGTCGAGATCCTGGCCCTGGCGTTGGCCCAGCTCCCCGTCGACCCGACCGAGGTCGAGGTGGTGGCCAGAGCGGACTCGGCCGGGTTGACGCACGGGTTCGTGAACGCCTGCCGCCAGAGCGGGGTGCGGTTCTCGATCGGCTACGACCTCACCGAAGCCGTCCGAACAGCCTGTCTCACCGTCCCCGCACGCGCCTGGCGCCCGGCCGTGACCGCTGACGGCCGCGAGGACCGCGAAGGCGCCGACGTGGCCGAGATCACCGACCTGGTCGACCTGTCGCGTTGGCCTGTCGGGACGCGGGCGATCGCTCGACGGGAAGAACCCCACCCCGGCGCGCAGCTCACCTTCACCGATGTTGATGGGCACCGGTTCCAGGTGTTCATTACCGACCAGACCGACCCCGACATCGCCTACCTCGAGGCCCTGCAGCGCGGACGCGGTCGAGCCGAGAAGCTGATCTGCGATCTGAAGAACACCGGGCTCACCAACCTCCCCTCCGCCGGGATGGCGATCAACACCGCGTGGCTCACCACCGCCCTCATCGCCCATGACCTGCTCGTGTGGACCCGTCTCGTCGCGCTCGACGGCGACCTCGCCCGCGCCGAACCGAAACGTCTCCGCTACTGCCTCCTGCACACCGCCGGACACCTCGTCCGCCGGAGCCGACAGACCCACCTGCGGCTCCCTGCCAGTTGGCCCTGGGCCACCGAACTCGTCGTCGCGTTCAAACGAGTCGAGTTTCTCCGACGCATCACCTGACACGGGTCCGCGGGCACCGACACCGCCGCAGCGTCACCACGTCGGACAACCCGCAACGCACACGCCACGCCAACCCGACGCGCCCGCACCCACGCTGGACACCACGCGAACCGACCACCACCGGCACGAGCCCGAGCCCGAGCGACCTACTGAAAGGTTCGGGCTAAGGTCCGCGGCCGAACGGCCGGACCAAGGCGAACCGGGCGACGCGACGTCATGTCGGGTCGCGGACGAGGCGTGCGACCGCTAGCGCCAGGACCTGTCGAACCGCCTCGATGTTCGCCTGAAAGAAGGCGAACACCTGCTCCATCGTGACCGGTGCGATGTCACTGCGTCCGCGGACCCCCGCGTCGTAGTCGGTGACCAGGGCGACACCGCCGAACGCGAGCCCGACCTCGTTGGCGAGTGCGACCTCGGGGTACTGGGTCATGTTGACAACGTGCCAGCCCATGGACGAGAACCACTCGGACTCGGCGCGGCTCGAGAACCGTGGGCCCTGGATCACGACGACCGTGCCGCGTTCGTGCGCGGTCACCCCGGCGTTTCCGGCGGCGCCGATCAGTGCGGTGCGCACGGCCGGGTCGT
>JANPGL010000256.1:0-1726 GCA_031423915.1 Actinomycetes bacterium
ATCTTCGTCACCGGCAAGACGTGGGACAAGGTGTTCGAGATCAGCGCCACCGGCTGAGTGGCCCCGAGTGTTCCGAGGCGAGACGTCGGGACAAGACTTCACGGTCGGGACAGCTATTTGCGCGCAGACACTGTCCTGACCGTGAATATCCGTCCCGACGCCTGGCCGGTCGGCGACCCCGTGAGGTCGGGGGTACACTTTCTCTCCGCTCCAGAGGCCGATCCGTCCGTTCCGCGTGTGCACGTCACCCGCCGCCGGCTTCGATCGATCACCCCTGGTGCCCCTGCTCCGGACCGTCCGGCGCCCCGCCTCGTCCAACGAGCGGGTCCAGAGGGAGGTACCACCTTGGCCATCCGGCCTTACGAAGTCATGTTCATCGTCGACGTGCAACTCGACGACCAGGTCATTCAGACCGTCATCAACCGCTCACTCGACCAGATCAAGGCCCTCGGCGGCACGATCGGCCGGGTCGAGAAGTGGGGCCGCCGTAAGCTGGCCTACGAGATCCGCAAGAAGCCCGACGGCTACTACGTCCTCGTCGAGGTCAACGGCGACCCGACCAAGATGGCAGCCCTCGACAGGGCGCTGTTCCTGGCCGACGAGATCCTGCGCCACAAGATCATCAAGGTCCCGGCCGTCGCCGCGGGCCGTTCGCTGGCCCAGCCGCCGGCCCTCGAGGACATCGCCTCCGGCGGTGGCCGCGACCGGGATCGGGACTGACCCGTGCCCGACAACAGCGTCACGATCATCGGGAACGTCACCCGGGATCCGGAACTACGCTTCACCGCCAGCGGTCAGGCCACGGCTACCTTCGGGATGGCCGTCAACCGTCGGTGGATGAACCGGCAGACGAACGAGTGGCAGGAAGCCGTCTCGTTCCTCAACGTCGTGTGCTGGCGTGAGCTGGCCGAGAACGCCGCGGAGACCCTCCACAAGGGCACCCGCGTGATCGTCACCGGCCGCCTCGAGCAGCGCTCGTGGGAGACCCAGGACGGGGAAAAGAAGTCCATCGTGGAGATCGTGGCCGACGAGGTCGGTCCGAGCCTGCGCTGGGCAAGTGCCTCCGTGACCCGCAATGAGCGTCGTGACGGCGCCGGCGGTGCTGGCGGCGGCGGCGATGAGGGCGGTGGCGGCGGATACAGCCGTGGCGGCGGCGGTGGCGGAAACCGTGGCGGCGCGGGACAGGGCGGCGGTCAGGGTGGTGGCTCGTACAGCCGTCCCGCAACGAACGCCGAACCGGCGGCAGCAGCAGGTAGCAGCAGTGGATACGACTACGACGAGGAGCCCTTCTGATGGCACGCAACAACGATCGGGACCGCGGCACCAAGCGGGTCATGAAGGACGACAAGCGTCGTATCCCCAAGAAGAAGGCGTCGCCCATCCCCGAGGGCACCTACGTCGACTACAAGGACATCAACGTCCTGCGCAAGTTCATGTCGGACCGTGGAAAGATCCGCGCCCGTCGCGTCTCGGGGCTCTCCTCGCAGATGCAGCGTGACATTGCGGTGGCCATCAAGACCGCCCGTGAGCTGGCGCTTCTGCCGTACGCCACCCGCACCGTGGCCGAGCGTGGCCCTCGTGGCGGACGCGGCCCGCGTCGCGATCGCGATGCCGCGCCGGCCGACACGGCTTCGACCGACGCAGCTGCGACTCCCGCGGCCGCTGCCTCCACGACCGGGGAGGACTAACCATGTCGCGCATCATTCTTCGTTCTGACGTCGCGGGC
>JANPGL010000257.1:0-1555 GCA_031423915.1 Actinomycetes bacterium
CGACAACCCGTTCGGTGACGGCGCGCCAATCGAGCGCTTGGTGTACGTGGACCACTTCGCGCTCTAGCAGGGTGATGAAAGGCGATCTCTGAGGTGGCGGCCCGCCTGGCCGGGTGCTGCCTCGCAGCGGGCGCTCGGGGCCCCGGGCGTCGTTGGCTGCCCCGCTGGTGCCGATGTCAGGCGTGTTGGAGGTCGAGTTCGGTGATGCGGAGGATGTTGTAGACGGCGCCGGAGAGTAGGAACCAGGCTCGGTTGCGTTGTCGGCCGATGTAGCGGAGTTTGCGGCCTCCGGCGATGGTCTTGATCCAGCCGACGGGTTCCTCGATTCGTTTCCGGATCCGTTGACTCACCAGGTGCCCGGCGTGCCGGGTGGTCCGTCCGTCGATGGCGCTCGACCGATTCGAGGTGTTCTGGGCGACGTGCGGGGTGAACCCTCGCTCACGGGTCCGGGCGACGAAGTCACTGGTGTCGTAGGCCTTGTCGGCGGCGACGGTGCGCCGCCGGGCTCCGGCCGGGAGCCGATCGAGCATCTCGATCGCTGCGTCCCGCTCGGCGTAGCCGTCCGCGGTGGTGAGTTCCACGTCGACCAGCAGGGCGTTGCGGTGTTCCATCAGGGTGTGGCCCATGAAGCACAGCTTCGCTGGTGCGTTGTTGCTCTTGCGGTAGAGCTGCGACTCCGGATCGGTCGTCGACGCGTGGGTCTTGTTCGACCGTTTCTGTCCGTGGAAGTTCGCGTCGGCGTTGCGGCCCCCGAAGGGCGGATCATCGGTGGGTGGGCCGTCTTTGGGTTTGAAGCTCTTGTGCGATGCCCACGCCTCCAACAGCGTCCCATCGACCGAGAAGTGTTCGCTGGAGACGAACTTGCGGAGCTTGGCCTGGCGAACGAC
Source organism: Actinomycetes bacterium (assembly GCA_031423915.1). Classification (GTDB taxonomy): domain Bacteria; phylum Actinomycetota; class Acidimicrobiia; order Acidimicrobiales; family Ilumatobacteraceae; genus JANMAT01. The sequence continues at coordinate 888 of JANPGL010000257.1, forward strand.
GGCGGCGAAGAACTCGTCCGCGACGTCGTGGTCCAGGAGGCGTTGCCGGTACTTCGAGAACGTCGACGCGTCGAACGCGGGCTGGTCGATGCGCATGTCGAGGAACCACTTGAACAACAGGTCGTAGTTGAGCCGCTCGCAGAACGCCCGCTCCGAACGGATCGAGTACATCGCCATCAACACGCTCGCCCTCAGCAGCGCTTCGGGCGGCACACTGTGACGACCGCCGCCGGTGGCGTACATGTCGTCGAGGGTGCTGTCGAGGTCGCCCAGGACGGTGTCGACGACCTTGCGGATCCGCCGGATCGGATGACCCACCGGGATCAGATCCTCGGCGCTAAAGGAGGTCAACATGGCCAGCTGCGGATCAGGGCTCCCTCGCATACCCACAGCATGACCAACGCGCTAACGAACGCGAGCACCCGCGACGAATTTCAGCACCCTGCTAGCCGCTGGACGCGCCGGCGTCGACGAGTCGTTCGAGGTGCGCTGTGAATTCCTCGTCGGAGCCGGGGACCTCGAACGCGAGCAGCAACGCGTGGACGAGGGATGCACACGCATCACGGTGTGCGTGGTGCATGTGGCGGAGCTGCGCCCGTTGTTCAGTCAGGCCGGCTGGAACGTGCCGCGCTTCAACGAATCCGATGCCCCCGCGCGGCCGGCGGACA
>JANPGL010000258.1:0-12875 GCA_031423915.1 Actinomycetes bacterium
CGGCCGGGATGCGCGGGTCGGCCGGTGCGTCGGTGGACGCGCCCGCGTCGCCGGTGGCCGGCGCGGCCGCGCCGGCCTCGGCTTCGGCCGTCTGGCGGGCGGCTTCGGCCCGCTTGCGGAGGTGTTCGGGAATCTCGGTCATAGGTGTTCGCTCCCCCTGGTCACAGCGGACCCGAGATGCCGCCGTCTTTGCGGACCCGCCAGAAGTGGATCGCCATGAAGATGACGATCACGAACGGCAGCATGAGGACATGGAGTACGTACCATCGCAACAGGGTTTCGGGTCCGATCTCCACGCCGCCGAGCAGCACGAAGCGGACCTGACTCCCGAACACCGGCGTGTACCCCATCATGTTGGTACCCACCGTGACGGCCCAGAGGGCCAGCTGGTCCCACGGCAGCAGGTAGCCGGTGAACGACAGCAGCAACGTGAGCATCAGCAGCACGACGCCGATGACCCAGTTGAACTCGCGGGGCGGCTTGTAAGCCCCGTGGTAGAAGACGCGCGCCATGTGGAGGAACACGCTGAGCACCATGAGGTGGGCGCCCCATCGGTGCATGTTGCGCACCAGCAGACCGAAGGTGACCGAGGTCTGGAGGCGGTAGATGTCGTTCCACGCGTCCACACCGGTGGGCCGGTAGAAGAACATGAGGAAGATGCCGGTCACCGTCAGCAGGATGAAGAGGAAGAAGCTGAGGCCGCCGAGGCAGAGCGTGTAGCTCACCTTGACCGCATGGCGCTTCACCTTCACCGGGTGCAGGTGGTACAGCACCGAGTTCATGATCACGTAGGAACGGTTGCGCGGGCTGTCCGTGTAACCCTTCCTGAAGATCGAGCCGGGCCGGAAGATCGAGCTCCAGGCCTGCGAGCCCTGCACCGTTTCCTTCACGGCCGTTGCCCGCTCCTTGAAGCTGGGGCGAGGGTCATCCATCGTTCGTGCCATACAGACTCCTCAGAACCGCATCCCGTACGCGTACCCATGGTTCATCGTGCGCGCATGGGTGTCTCCACCCTTGGCCGGCGCGCCGGCCTTCCCGAGGATGATCACGCCGGTCGGGCACCGGTCGACGCACAGGGCGCACCGGGTGCAGACGTCGTCGTCGATCAGGAAGATGACCTTGTCGCTCGGGTCGAGCCCGGGCATTTCGGTGTTGACCGCTTCCGCCACCGCATCCGGGGTGACCATGTGGATGCACTTCCACGGGCAGATGTCGACGCAACCCTCGCACATGATGCACTCGGACTGATCGATGTGGATGAACTGCTTCGGCTTGACGGCCTTGCCCAGGTAGTCGGCGTCGACCTCGACGAGCTGGTACTGGTCGGACCAGTCCGGCATCGGCGGGTTCGCATCGGTGCGGGCCACGTCAGCTCCGCTTCACGAGGGGACGGCCGTACGACGACTGCAGCTCCTTGGCGCCGGTCTTCTTGGTCCCGCGCTTCTGCCACCACACCCAGATGGCGATGTGGGCGCCGAAGAACACGATGTAGATGCCGGTGGCGATGAGATCGCGGAACACCTGCCGCGGAAGGTTGAAGGGCAGGTACTGCAGCAGGTGCTTGCTGCCGAGCTTGGGCCCCACGACCATGCGGTCGGCTCGCCACTGGAGCTCGCCGTCGGCGTGGGCCAGCCACTGGTGGGGCACGACGCCGTACGCCAGGAACATCACGAAGAAGACGTACACGGCCGCGAACATCGCTTCGCCCCAGGTCAGGGCCGTGCCGATGGGGCGCCGCTTGGCCAGGGGGATCACGGCCGCCGTCATGACGATCGCAAGAAAGGCGGAGAAGAGGAGGGCAACGTTGAGCCCGGGGATGAAGTATCGGGCGAACAAGGCTGTGGTCACGCAGTCGGCTCCGGGCTCGTGAAACTCATCACAACACTAGTGCGACGGTCGCCGAACGAGGCCATTCCGTCTCTCGCGGCCACGCCGCCGCCGCCGAGGGTGGGATCGAGGGTCGCTCGGATCCGGGAGGCGTCGGGCACGGGGACCACCGTAGCGAGGCGCGCGCCGGGACGCCCGCATCGAGCCGCTCCGGACGATGGACGTCACAGGACCGTCATCTGACCGTCACCCCTCCGCCCGGGGCACGTCCCGTTCCACTCGTGTGACGAGCGTCGCGAGACCACGGTGAAATTCACCGCCGACCGGGGTGAGGCTCTATCGTTCCCACCGGGCGTGCGCGCCCCGACAGCGGTTGGTAGCCACCGGTTGGTAGCCAGGAGAACTGAGTGACCGAGATCCCCGAGCACCTGCTCAAGCGCTCCCGTGAGCGCCGCACCGCCATGGGCGGCGAATCCGGCGCGCCGGCTCCCGCCGAAGGGGCGTCGTCGACGCCCGTTCCGGCCGCGGCCGCTCCGGCGACCCGTCCGGCCGCCGCGGCGCCGGCCCCGAAGGCGCCCGCTCCCCGCCCCGTGCCCGCCTACGTGGCGGCGGCACGGAACCGCCGGAAGATCCCGGTGTGGATCTCACCCGTGCTGGCCCTGCTCCCCGTCTGGATGTTCCTGTTCGTCAACGCCATGACGCAGCAGCCCAAGAAGGTGACCGGCCCGCTGGCCGAAGGGGCCACCGTCTACAACAGCTGCGCCAGCTGCCATGCCTCCAACGGCTCCGGCGGCGTGGGGTACGCGCTCTACAACGGGGAAACCCACAAGAGCTTCCCGAACATCGCCGACCAGATCCGGTTCATCTACAACGGCAACCGGCCGTACGTCGGCAAGACCTACACCCCGGCCGACCGCGAAGGCGGGCCGCACGTCGGTGGCGTCAAGGGTGTGGCCGGCGCCATGCCCGCCTGGGGCCAGAAGGCCGGCGGCACGCTCACCGACGCCGAGATCCTCGCCGTCGTCTGTCACGAGCGGTTCGGACTCGCCCCGGCCGAGCTCGAGACCACCTACGCCGACGAGTTCGACACATGGTGCGCGCCCGAAGGCGCCAACTGGCTCGCCGTGGAAGCCGGCGGCTTCGACGGGCTCAAGCTCGACGTGTCCTCCACCGTCGCCATCCCCTCGCCGATCCCGGCGGCCGGCTGACGCACTCCCCGTCGTGCGCCGGGTGACGGGCGTCGCCCGGGCTCGACGTGGGCGTTCGCGTCGAACCGGGGCAGAGTGGCGGTCATGAGCGATCGCACCTACGACGTGTTGGTGGTCGGGGGCGGGCCTGCGGGCGCCTCCACCGGCTACTGGTTGGCCACGCAGGGCCACGACGTCTGCGTCATCGAGCGCAAGAGCTTCCCGCGCGAGAAGACGTGCGGCGACGGTCTCACGCCGCGCGCCGTGCACCAGCTCACCGAGATGGGCCTGGCCGACGCGCTCACGAAGTACCACCGCTTCGAGGGCCTGCGGGCCACCGCCCACGGGCGCACGCTCGAGCTGCAGTGGCCGAAGCACCCGATCTACCCGAGCCACGGCTACGTCGTGCGCCGTCGCGACCTCGACCAGCTGGTGGCCGACCACGCCGTCGCCCACGGCGTCACGCTGCTCACCGGCACCGAGGCCATCGACCCGGTGCTCGAGCGCGGCTTCGTGCGCGGCGCCGTCGTCCAACGCAAAGGCGTCGTCGGCACCGAGGAGATCCGGGCCCGCTACGTGGTCGTGGCCGACGGTGCCAACAGCCGCTTCGGGCGGGCGCTCGGCACCAGCCGGACGAAGGAGTGGCCGTACGGCACCGCCATCCGCGGCTACTGGACGAGCCCCCGCCACGCCGACCCGTGGATCGAGTCCGCGCTCGACGTGAAGGACCGCAACGGGAACCCCATGCCGGGCTACGGCTGGATCTTCCCGGTCGGCGACGGCACCGTGAACGTGGGCTTCGGCCTGCTGTCGACGTTCCGCGACTTCAAGAGCGTCAACACCACCCACGCGCTGGCCGAGTACGTCGCCACCGCCCCCGACTACTGGGAGCTGTCGCCCGAGGGCTCGTGCGGCAAGCCCACCGCCGGCAAGCTGCCCATGGGCGGCTCCGTCGGCCCCAAGGCCGGGCCGACCTACCTGGTGGTCGGCGACGCCGCCGGCACCGTGAACCCCTTCAACGGCGAGGGCATCGACTACGCCTACGAGACCGGCCGCCTGGCCGCCGAGATCCTCCACGAAGCGCTCGTGTCGGCCGACCCCACGGTGCTCGCCACCTACGAGCGACGCCTGCAGGCCGAGTACGGCCAGTACTTCAAGGTGGCCCGGCTCTTCGCCAAGATCATCGGCAAGCCGGCCCTCATGAAGGAGATGACGCGCGTCGGCATGCACAGCCGCACGCTCATGGAGTGGGTGCTGCGCATCATGGCCAACCTGCTGCGCCCCGACGAGACCGGCCCGGCCGAAGCCGCATACAAAGCCGCCGCCGCGCTCGCCAGACTCGTGCCCGACGCCTGACCAGCTGCGCCGGCGGGCGGCGCCCGGCGTCGCCCGGCGTCGCCCGGCACACGTCGAAGACAACGGCCGGCAGGTCTCGGCTTCTCGGCGTGGTCGTGGACGTAGAGGTCCACAGCCACACCGAGAACGGCCGAGGCGGGGTCAGCTGGCGGCGACCTCGTGGGCGGCCTCGTGGGCGCGCTCGACGATCGCCTGCACCACGGCCTCGTCGTGGGCCAGGCCGGTGAACAGCACCTCATAGGCGCCCGGCGCCATGGCCACGCCGCGGCGCAGCATGGCGTGGAAGAAGCGCTTGTACGTCTCGGTGTCGGTGGTGCGGGCGCTGTCGTAGTCGACGGCGTCGTCGGCGCCGAGGTGCAGGCCGACGAGCGTGCCGACGCGGGGCACGCGGGCGACGATGCCCGCGGCGTCGAACGCCGCCTGGAGACCGTCGGCCAGCGCCGTGGCGGCCCCTTCGATGCGGGCGTACGCCGCGTCGTCGAGCAGCGACAGAGCGGCCAGGCCCGCCGCGGTGGCCAACGGGTTGCCCGACAGCGTGCCGGCCTGGAACACGTCGCCGAGCGGCGCCATCTCGCTCATGATGTCGCGCCGGCCGCCGAAGGCGCCGATGTTGAGCCCGCCGCCGATGACCTTCCCGAAGCAGGTGAGATCGGCCCGCACGCCGTAGCGCGCCGGCGCCCCACCCGCCCCGAGGCGGAACCCGGTGATGACCTCGTCGAAGATCAGCAGCGCGCCGGCCGCGTCGCAGGCGGCGCGCAGGCCCGGCAGGAACCCGCTGACCGGGCCCACGAGGCCCATGTTGGCGGCCACCGGCTCGACGATCACCGCGGCGACGTCGTCGCCCAGCTCGGGCACCACGTTGAACGGCGCCACCAGCGTCTGCGACACCGTCTGCTCGGTCACGCCGGCCGAGCCCGGGATGCCGAGCACGGCCAACGCACTGCCACCCTCGGCCAGCAGGGCGTCGCCATGGCCGTGGTAGTTGCCGGCGAACTTCAGCACCTTCGGCCGGCCCGTGAAGCCGCGGGCCAGGCGGATGGCCGTCATGGTGGCCTCGGTGCCCGACGAGACGAGGCGCACCATGTCGACCGAGTCGACGCGTTCGCAGATGGCCTCGGCCAGGCGCATCTCGCGCGGAGTCGGCGCGCCGTAGCTGGTGCCGTCGGCGGCCGCGGTCGTTATGGCCTCGGTGATGCGCGGGTGGGCGTGGCCGGCGATGACCGCGCCGTAGCTCTGCACCAGGTCGAGGTACTCGGTGCCCTCCACGTCCCACACCCGCGCCCCGTTGGCCCGGGCCACCGCGTACGGGGTGCCCCCGACCGAACGGAACGAGCGGATCGGCGAGTTCACCCCGCCGGGGATGACGCGCTGGGCTCGCTCGGCCACCTGGGCGTTGGTGAGCGCGGCGCCGCGGCACACCACCGGGTCGCAACCGAGACGCGCGCACGCGTCGGCATCGCAGTACGGCAACGACATCGAGGCCTCCTCAGCCCAGGGTTTCGGCCAGCTCGCGCGCCAGGTACGTGAGGATCACGTCGGCGCCGGCCCGCTTGATGGCCGTGATCTGCTCGAGCGCCACCGCGGGCCCGTCGATCCAGCCGTTGGCGGCCGCGGCTTTGATCATCGCGTACTCGCCCGACACGTGGTACGCCGCCACCGGCACGTTGGTGGCGGCCCGCACGGCGGCGATGACGTCGAGGTACGACAGCGCCGGCTTCACCATCACCATGTCGGCGCCCTGGGCGATGTCGGCCTCGACCTCGATCAGGGCTTCGCGGGCGTTGCGCCAGTCCTGCTGGTAGCCCTTGCGGTCGCCGCCCCCGACGATGCGCACGTCGACCGCGTCGCGGAACGGGCCGTAGAGCGCCGACGCGTACTTGGCCGAGTAGGCCAGGATCGAGGCGTCGAGGTGGCCGGCGGCGTCGAGCGCGGCGCGGATGGCGCCGACCTGGCCGTCCATCATCCCGCTCGGCGCGATGACGTGGGCGCCGGCATTCGCCTGGGCCACCGCGGCCCGGGCGTAGAGCTCGATGGTGGCGTCGTTGCGCACGTTGCCCTCGGCGTCGAGCACACCGCAGTGGCCGTGGTCGGTGTACTCGTCGAGGCACGTGTCGGCCATCAGCACCAGTTCGTCGCCCAGGTCGTCACGCAGATCGCGCAGGGCGAGCTGCACGATGCCGTCGGGGTTCCACGCCTCGGACCCCTCGTGGTCCTTGCGGGCCGGCACGCCGAACAGGATGACCGCGGGCACGCCCAGCGCGGCCAGCTCCTTCACCTCGGCCCGCAGCGACGCCCGCGTGTGCTGGACGACGCCGGGCAGCGAGGCGATGGGCTGGGGCGCGTCGATGCCCTCTCGGACGAACAGCGGGGCCACCAGGTCGTCGACGCGCAGATGGGTCTCGGCCACCAGGCGCCGCAGGGCGGGGCTCCGGCGCAGCCGTCGCGGCCGCTGGTACGGGAAGCTCACGGGCAACAGCGTACGACGGGCCGGCGCGTCACTGCAGCTCGGTGTGGCAGTTCGAGCAGAACTCCGGATCCCACACGTTGCGGCCGAACGGCTGGCGCCCGCACACCGGGCAGCGCAGCTGCGACTGGGCGGCCATGGCCACGAGCACGCCGACGAGCGCGACCACGAACCACACCGTGACGCTGACGCGACCGTCGTGATGCACGTCGGAGAACACGAGCCCGACGAAGCCGACGATCAGTGCCGCCAGCCCGGCCAGCCGAAACGGGGCGTAGCGCTTGCGCAGCTGCCGGTACGCCTCGACGTGCGTCCGCCCCTCGGTGTCCGACACGCCTCCAACGCTAGACGCGTCGGGCGAGTCCCGCCGCGAGATCGGCCAGCGAGATGTCGGCCAGCGAGCCCGGGCGGTGGTCCGCCCCGTCGAGGTCGTGGCCCGACGACATGGGTCCGGGCACCGCCACGGTGTACAGCCCGGCGGCGCTGGCCGCGGCCAGCCCCGTGGCCGAGTCCTCGAAGGCGACGCTGCGATCGGGGGTGGCGCCCAGCTTCGCCACGGCCGTGAGGTACGCCTCGGGGTGCGGCTTGGGCCTGTTCACCCGGTCGACCGTGACGACGGCACCGTGCGGCTCGAAGTGGCGCAGGAGGCCGAGCCGCTTCAGGTGTCCCTCCACCCAGTCGGCCGGCGCGTTCGACGCGATGGCCAGCGGGATGCCCGCCTCGTCGGCCTCGGCCAGCAGACGCACCACGCCGGGGCGAGGCTGCACCAGCGAGAGCATCTCGCGGTTGTAGGCACGCGCCTGCTTGCGCAGGTTCAGCCGGTCGATCGGTTCGCCCAGCACCGCCTCGAGCTCGTCGAGCCACGGCACCTCGACCGCCCCGCCCACCCACGGGGTCCAGCGGGTCAGCTCGTAGTGGTGCCCCTGGTCGGCCCACACCTGGCGGACCGACTCGTACTCGGCCGTCTCGGTGTCGACCAACGTGCCATCGAAATCGAACACCAACGCCGCCGGGACCACGCGAGCAACCCTACCGACGCGTGCCGTCGCTGCGTCGGGTCGGTTCGGTCACGCCAGGGCGCGCACGACGGCGGCCACCAAGCCCTCGAGCGTGTGCGGGTCGGCCACCTCGTCGACCGTCAGGCCCGCGGCCACGGCGGCCGCCGCCGTGATCGGGCCCATGCACACCACCACGCCGGGCAGGTGGCGGCGATCGTAGGTCTCGACCACCGCCCGCACGGCCGAGCCCGCCGCGAACACGACGGCGTCCGCCGCACCGAGCTCGACCACCCGGTCGGGGTCGGCCGGGCGGGCGCGGGCCTCGTAGGCCGCCACCGTCGTGACCGTCCAGCCGGCGGCCGCCAGGCCCTCCGCCAGCACCGGGCGGGCCGCGGCGGCCTGGGCCAACAGCACCTCGCCCCCCGGCCCCGGCGCGGCCGGCAGCTCCTCGAGCAGTCCTTCGGCCACCGACCGGCGGGGCACGAGGTCGCACGGCAACCCTGCGGCGGCCAGTGCGTCGGCCGTGCCCGGCCCGACCGCAGCGATCCTCGCCGGTCGCACCGAGCGGCCGGCCAACGCCCGGGCCAGGCGCTGCGCCCCGTTGGGCGACGTGACGACGAGCCAGGCGAAGCGCTCGGTCCGCTCCAACGCCTCGGTCAGCGCCACCATCCCGTCGGGTGTGTCCACCACCACCGTGGCCGGCAACTCGACGACGATTGCGCCGAGCGCCTCGAGCATCGTGCGCAAGGTCGACGCCTGGTCAGTGGCACGGGTGACGACCACCGTGCGACCCGCCAGCGGCGCGACGCGCTCGGCCACAGACGCCTCAGCCGAGGTCGAACAGGTCGCGCAGCGCGGCGGCGTTGCGCTCGCCTCGCGCCGTGCCGGCGTCGGTCTTCAGCCGGACCGACGGCTCGTGCAGCAGCTTGGCCACCAGCTGACGGGTGAGCGCCTCCACCGCGTCGGACTGCTCGGGCGTCAGCTCCCCGAGACGACGGCGGGCCCGGGCCAGCTCGGCGGCCCGCACCTCCTCGGCGCGGTCGCGCAGCTGCCCGATGAGCGGCGCCACCTGGCGGGCCTGGGCCACGTCGGCGAAGCGGGCCAACTCGTCGTCGACGATGTCCTCTGCGGCGCGCACCTCGGTGGCGCGGCGGGCCACGCCGCGCGCCGCCCAGGCGCGCAGGTCGTCGAGATCGAGCACGGTGACACCCGGGAGCTCACCGACCGACGGGTCGATGTTGCGGGGCACGGCGACGTCGATGACGAGCAACGACCGGCCGGCCCGCTCGTCGATGGCCCGCTCGACCTGCGACCGCTCGAGCATGACGCCGCCGTCGGCCCCGGCGAGCACCACGTCGACCTCGGTCATCAGCCGGTCGACGTCGGCCAGACGCACCGCACGACCACCGACGCGGGCCGCCAGGGCCTCGCCGCGCAGCAGGGTGCGGTTGGCCACGATCACCTCGGCCACGCCGGCACCGGCCAGCGCCACGGCCATTCCCTCGCCCATGTCGCCCGCGCCGACGACGAGCACCCGGCGGCCGCCGAGCCCACCGAGCCGGTCGGCGGCCAGCTCCACCGCGGCGTGCGACACGGACGCGGTGCCGCGACCGATGCCGGTGTCCGTGCGGACCCGCTTGCCCACCTCGAGGGCGTGCCGGAAAACCAGGTTGAGCGACCCGCGGGCCGCCCCCTCGCCCCGAGCCGTCTCCCAGGCGACGCGCACCTGCCCAAGGATCTCGCTCTCGCCCACCACGGCCGAATCGAGGCCCGACACCACACGGAACAGGTGGGCGACGGCCTCGTGGTCGTAGGCCGAGAACAGGTGCTCGCCCGCCAGCGCCGGCTCGAGCCCGGTGAGCTCGGCGAAGAACGCCAGCACGTCGGCGTGGGCGCCGTGGAACCGGTCGGCGGAGACGTACACCTCGGTGCGGTTGCACGTCGCGAGGACGACGGCCTCGTTCACGTTCGGACGCGTGCACAGGTCGTGCAGCGCCTTGGCCACCCGATCGCCGGGCAGCGAGGCGCGCTCGAGCAGCCCGAGGGGCACGTTGCGCTGGTTGAGTCCGAGGACGACGAGGGACACGCTTCCGCCTAGAGACTTGCTCGGAACGAGCCTAGGACGCCGGCGGCGGGCCTACGCACTCGCGGCCTCGTCGTCGAGGTCCGGCGTGGGCGGCAGCAGGTTGCCCAGCCGGCGCTGCTGGTAGAAGGACAGGATCTGCAGCTCGACGGCGAGATCGACCTTGCGGACCGAGACGTGCCGCGGCAGCGACAGGACCACCGGAGCGAAGTTCAGGATCGAGTTCACCCCGGCGGCCACCAGCCGCTCGGCCACGTCCTGGGCCACGCCCGCCGGGGTGGCGATGATGCCGATGGCGCCCTCGCTGCCCGTGAGCAGCCCGGGAAGCTCGTCGAGGTGGTGCACGACGTGACCCGAGATGGTGGTGCCCACCTTGTCGGCCGACACGTCGACCAGGGCGGCGACGGGATAGCCGCGCTCGTCGAAGCCGGCGTAGTTGGCCAGGGCGCGACCCAGGTTTCCGGCGCCGACGATGATGACCGGCCAGGCCTGCGTGAGCCCCAGTTCGCGGTTCATCTGGTACAGCAGGTAGGTGACGTCGTAGCCGACGCCCCGCGTGCCGTAGGTGCCCAGGTACGAGAGGTCCTTGCGGACCTTGGCGGCGTTCACGCCGGCCAGTTCGGCGAGCCGCTCGGACGACACGTTGGCCACGCCCTCGCCCGCCAGCTCGTAGAGGCTGCGCAGGTACACCGGCAGACGCGCAACGGTGGCTTCGGGGATGCGACGTCGGGCGCGATCGACCATGTCGTGCTCCAGGGTAAACCGCACGTGCGCAAGTTCACAAAGTCCCAGACCGTCGTCACACCCACGTTCGGTTCCTCGGCAGGCCACGCCGTACCCTTGACGCCGTGAACCGTCCGAACGCCGCACTGGCCGCCGCCGCCACCCTGGTGGCCCTGGCCTTCACGCTGGCGCTGCTCGATCGGTGGCTGGCCCGCCGGAGGCGTCACGAGGGCGCCTGGGCGCTGTCGATGGCCATGTTCACGATCGCCTCGGCGGCCCTGTGGGTGGGGGTGGCGGACGGTTGGACGTCGCTCAGCTTCCGCTCCTTCTACCTGTTCGGCGCCATCCTCAACGTGCCCTGGCTGGCCCTCGGCACCGTCGAGCTGCTCGGCGGGCCCCGCTGGGGGGTCCAGTGCACCCGGGGGCTGGCGCTGCTCTCGGCCTTCGCCACCGGCGTCGTGCTCGAGGCCGACATCCGGGGGCCGATCGCCGCCCAGGGCCTCCCCTCGGGCCGGGAGCTCTTCGGCCCGGCGCCCCGCATCCTGGCCGCCATCTGCTCGGGGGTGGCCTCGCTCGTCGTCATCGGCGGCGCCTTGTTCTCGGCGTGGCGTCTGGTGCGGGGCCGACGACGGTCGGGCACGGCGGGCCCCGTGCGCGCACCCGGCCGCCTCGCGCTCGGCAACGTCCTCATCGCGGTCGGCACGGGGGTTCTGGGCGCCTCGGGCACGTTCACCGCCCGTCTGGGCGAGGCCCGGGCGTTCGCCGTGACGCTCGCGGCCGGTGTCGTGATCCTGTTCGTCGGGTTCCTCGTCGCCTCCTCGGCCGGTCGCCGCCCCTACCGACCCGCCCCCTGGCTCACCGAGTCGCTCGCCACCTGAGTCAGCCGGCCGGGTCAACGGCTAGCGGTCAACGGCTAGCGGTCAGCGGTCAGCGGTCAGCGCAGGATGCGGCGCAGGAGCTTGCCCGACGCGTTCCGCGGCAGCTCGTCGACCACCATCACCTTGGTCGGGCACTTGTAGCGGGCCAGGTGCTCGGCGCAGTGCTGCACGATCTGCTCCTCGACCAGCTCCACGCCTGGCCGGGCCACCACGTACGCCTTCACGGCCTCGCCGGTGTGCGGGTGGGCGACGCCGACGACGGCGGCCTCGGCGACGCCCGGGTGCTCGGCGATGACCTCCTCCACTTCGGTCGGGTACACGTTGAAGCCCGACACGATGATGAGGTCCTTCGCCCGATCGACGAGCCACAGGTAGCCGCCGTCGTCGACCATGGCGACGTCGCCCGTGTGCAGCCAGCCGTCGCCGTCGAGCACACGGGCGGTCGCCTCCGGATCGTCCCAGTACCCGGGGAACACGTTGGCGCCGCGCACCCAGATCTCACCCTGGTCGCCCGCCAGCGCGTCGCTGCCGTCCGGGTCGACGAGTCGCACCTCGATGCCGGGCAGCACCCGCCCGACCGACCCCGGTTTCGGGTCGATGCCGACCGACGTCGTCACCACCGGCGACGCCTCCGTGAGGCCGTAGCCCTCGCGGATGGCCAGCGCGAAACGGTGCTCGAAGGCCTGCATGGCCTCGGCGGGCATCGCCGCGGCACCGGTGAGCGCCAGCCGCACGCCGGCGAACGCATCGGCCGGAGCGTCGGCGAACGCCACCCACGACAACCACATCGGCGGCGCGCCGGGGATGACGGTCACGTGCCGCTCCGAAATCGTCTCCAGGGCCGTGGCCGGGTCGAAGCGCTGCACGAGCACCAGCGAACCGCCTGCCGCCAGCGTCTGGCCGAGCGCGACGTTGAGACCGAACACGTGGTGCAGCGGCAGGACGCCGAAGACGACGTCAGCGGCGGTGAGACCGCCGCTGGCCGCCCTCGCCTGGGCGATGTTGGCGGCCAGGCAGCCGTGGGTGAGCATGGCGGCACGCGGCGCGCCGGCTGTCCCGGAGGTGAACAGGAGCACGGCGAGATCGCCCGCCTCCCGATCGACCAGGGGGACGGCCCCGGCGGCGCACACCTCGTCGAGGAACGTGTCGGCACCGTCGATGTCCGAACCCGCCGCGATCACCAGGCGCACCGCCGGCACCCGGCTGCGGTCGACGCCCGACCACGACGAGGCGCCGTTGCCGTCGACGAGCACCACCGACGCGCCGACGGTCACCAACTCGTGCTCGAGCGCGGCCGACGGGTCGAACGGGTCCAGCGGCACGGCCACGGCGCCGATACCGATGGCCGCCAGGTAGCCG
>JANPGL010000259.1:0-2978 GCA_031423915.1 Actinomycetes bacterium
CACCACGACCTTTCCGCCCTCGGCCACCATCAGGCGCGCCGTGGCCTCGCCGAGGCCGCTGGCCGCACCCGTCACCACTCCCACCTTGCCCGCGAACCGGTCACCCATGGCGTTCCCCCTCGGTCGTGCCCGGCGACCGCCCGGCGTCTCTCGCCAGAAAGTAACCGCGCGATAGGTGGCCGGTCACGTCCTGGGCCCGGACGCGGCGAGGGGGCGCCGGCCCGTAGGCCGACGCCCCCTCGACGAACGGTCGGATAAGGCGGCCGAACGCTCCAGGATGTGGATGCCACACGCCGAGCCGAGGCCGATGACGTGGGCCAGGCCCACCTTGGCGTTCGGGATCTGGCGGTCGCCAGCTTCACCGCGGAGGTGGTGGCAGACCTCCCAGATGTTGGCGATGCCGGTGGCGGCGATGGGGTGGCCCTTCGACTGCAGACCGCCCGACACGTTCACCGGGGTCTTGCCGTCGCGCCACGTGGCGCCGGAGCGGAAGAAGTCGCCGGCGCCGCCCGGCTCGCACAGCATCAGGTTGTCGTAGTGGACGAGCTCGGCCGTGGCGAAGCAGTCGTGCAGCTCGACCAGGTTCAGGTCCTGCGGTCCGACGCCGGCCTGCTCGTACGCCTGCCGGGCGGCGTTCTTCGTCAGCGTGTTGACGTCCGGGAGGATCTGGCAGGCCTCCTGGTACGGGTCGCTCGTCAGGATCGACGCCGACACCTTCACGGCCCGGCGCTGCTGCTCGAGCGACAACGTCTTGAGCTTGGCGCCCGACACCACCACCGCGGCGGCGGCGCCGTCGCAGTTGGCCGAGCACATCGGCCGGGTGTTCGGGTACGAGATCATGATGTCGTTCTTGATCTCGTCGAGCGTGAAGCGCTTCTGGTACGCCGCCAGCGGGTTCAGGGTCGAGTGGGCGTGGTTCTTCTCGGAGATGCCGGCGAACGTGTCGAAGTCGACGCCGCCGTACTGGTGGGCGTACTCCATGCCGACCTGGGCGAACACGCCCGGCATGGTGTCCGTGCCGATGCGCCCGTCGGTGGGGGCGACCGCGCCGAAGCGGCCGGAGGGCTTGTACTCCTTGCCGCCTTCCTTGCTCTTGCCGCCGCCGCCGAGCAGGCCGGCGCCCGCCAGCTTCTCGACACCGACGGCCAGGCCCATCTCGACCTCGCCGGCCTTCACGGCCATGATCGCCGTGCGCAGCGCCGTGGCGCCCGTGGCGCAGGCGTTCGAGACGTTGTAGACGGGGATGCCGGTCTGGCCGACCTGCTTCTGGATCTGCTGGCCGACGCCGCCGCTGCCCATCAGGTTGCCGGCCGCCAGGATGCCCATGTCGCGCATCGTGACGCCGCCGTCGGCCAGCGCGCCCATGACGGCCTCGGCCGCCAGGTCCACGATGTCCTTGTCGGTGTGCTTGCCGAACTTGGTCATGCGGATCCCGAGGATCCAGATGTCGTCACTGGCCATGGGTTGTCTCCTGGTCTGGTTTCGTGCGTCGCGTGCTGGTGGGTCGGATCTCGATGGGTCAGGCCGGCTCGAAGCCTAAGCCCACGGCCTCGACACCGTTGTCGTCGGTGCCGACGGGGTAGGTGACGAGGCGAACCTTCATGCCGAGCTTCACGTGCTCGGGGTCGGCCGGCGTGTTCAGGACGTTGCCGCGCACGCTGGTGCCGCCGCAGTCGATCACCGCGGACACGAAGGGGACCGGGATGCCCGGTGCGGCCAGCGCCACGATCGTGAAGGCACGCAGCGTGCCCTCGGGGGCGATGTCGACCTTGCGGAACTCGGTCTGGAAGCAGCCCGCGCAGGCGTTGCGGCGGTCGAAGAACCGGGCCCCGCAGGTCGTGCACTCGTTCGCCACCAGATGCGGCTGATCGCCGAGCACCAGGTACTCCACCAACGGAACCTGCGTCATCATCACGCCCCCCTTGAAACCCTGCTGGGCACCTTACCGCCGTGGTGCGCCGGGTCCCAGCTGGCTCGTGCCTCGGTGGTGGAAGTGGTTCGCAAACCGTGGCGCCGTCCGCATCCGCGCGCTATTGTTACGATTTCGTAACGGAAGGTGAAGGGCCGCCGCGTCCGTCCAGCTCAGGGAGGCGGGGCCGCCGGGTTTCGCGGGGCCTCGCAACGGGCAAGTCACAACACGACCGTTGCCCAGCCGCAACAGGCGCCCGCGACGGTGGGCAGGTGTGCGAAGCCGGCGGGGTCTGCGACCACCGCCGGACGGAGGAAGGAGCCACATGTCGAGGGACGAGCCGCTGGTGGTGGTGGCGAACCGACTGCCGATCACCTGGACCGAAGGCGCGGGGTGGACGTCGTCCGCCGGGGGCCTGGTCACCGCACTCGAGGACGCCCTGGTTGGCGACCGGCTGCACTGGGTGGGCTGGTCCGGCGCCGAGGAGACCGCTCCGGCCGAGTGGCGCGGCATCCGTCTGCGCTCGGTTCCCCTCTCCGAGGACGAGGTGGCCGGCTACTACGACGGCTTCTCGAACTCGTGCCTGTGGCCGCTCATGCACGACGGGCTCCGTCCGTCACGCATGGACTGGGACTGGTGGCGCTGCTACGAAACGGTCAACGAGCGCTTCGCCGTCGCCACCGCCGAGGTGGCCCCGCCGGGCGCCACCGTATGGATCCACGACTACCACCTGCTGCTCTTGCCGGCGATCCTGCGCCGCCGCCGACCGGACCTGCGGATCGGGTACTACCACCACATCCCGTTCCCGCCCCCGGTGATCTTCCAGCGCCTCCCATGGCGCGACCAGCTCATCGAGGGCCTGCTCGGCGCCGACCTGCTCGGCTTCCAGATCGCGTCCGATGCCGAGGCGTTCCGGGACACGGCCGCGGAGCGCGGGTGGGCGGTGCGCGGCGGTTCCGTGGTGGGCGCCGATGGTCACCACACGCTGGTGAGCCACTTCCCCGCCACGATCGATCCCGCGCCGCTCGAGGCGCTGGCCGCCGAGCCCGCCGCTTCGATGGTGGCGGGC
>JANPGL010000260.1:0-4920 GCA_031423915.1 Actinomycetes bacterium
CGACCAGCCCGAGGTGTACGCCGCGCTCCACGCGGCGTTGGTCGGTTTCTTCACGAACGCACTGTCGTCGTCGGCCCGGCGACCTGTCGGGTTCCGTACCGGTCGCCGCTTCTGCTAGGTCTAGACGGGTCCGGCTGGAGCCGTTCCACAGGGGGAGTGCACGCGCCATGGGGTCGTATCAGAAGCACATCAATCACGAGCTGAGCCCGATGGCGTGCCCGGTCCATCTCGCCGACGTCGACCTGTTCGGCGAGGGGGCCCAGGAGCACTGGTACGAGCAGTACGAGATCCTCCACCGCGAGGC
The DNA here is from genome assembly GCA_031423915.1 of Actinomycetes bacterium. Lineage (GTDB taxonomy): Bacteria > Actinomycetota > Acidimicrobiia > Acidimicrobiales > Ilumatobacteraceae > JANMAT01. The sequence continues at coordinate 305 of JANPGL010000260.1, forward strand.
ACCAGTGCTGCGCATCCCCGGTGGTGGCCTGACCCCCGGCACCGATGCCTTCGTGCTCACCGAGCACGCCGACCTGTCGATGGTCGTGAAGGATCCCGAGCGCTTCCCGGCCCTCACGCAGGTGCGCGTCGGCCAGCTCGCCCAGCAGGGCCTGTCGGCCGACAGTGCCTACGAGTCCATCCGCAACCTGATGACGGCGGCGATGGTGTCGCTGCGGCCCACGCAGGAGCTCTACATCAAGCACCGCAAGGAGCTCACCGACCCGTGGGTCGGCACCGGCGCCATGCGCCACCGCGAGATGATCGCCAAGCACGCCAACGACCTGCTCGACGAGTGGATCGACGGCGGGCAGGTCGAGTTCGTCAGCCGCTTCGCCCGGCCGCTGCCCCAGCGCGTGATGGCCAGCATCCTCGGCTTCCCGCTCGCCGACATCCCCCAGATGGCCGAGTGGGGCGACGCCGTCGTCACGGCGTTCGTGCACGGCACCGGGCTCAAGCACGAGCTCACACCCGAGCAGACCGAGCGGATGCTGCAGCGCCTCGAGGGCTTCCAGGACTACATCTACGAGCACGTGCGGGCCAAGCGCGCCGACCCGCAGGACGACATGGTCAGCTTCCTGTGCGACGTGCACTACGACGCGCTCGACCGCAAGCTCACCGACCTGGAGATCGCCGGGATCGTCCACGCCATGATCATCGGCGGGCTGGAGACCACGCAGTACGCGCTGGAAGAGCAGGCCCAGCTGCTGTGCGAGAACCCCGGCATGTTCGAGCAGCTGCGCCACGACCGCAGCAAGGTGCGGGCGTTCACCGAGGAGAGCATGCGGATGCGCTCGCCCACCCCCGGCCTGTCGACCCGGATCACTTCGCGCGACGAGGTGTTCCAGGGCGTCGAGGTGCCGAAGGGTTCGCTGCTGCACCTGCGGTTCGCCGCGGCCAACGTCGACCCCGACGAGTTCGAGTGCCCGTTCGACCTCGACCTCGGCCGCGAGGGCGTCACGCGCCACGTGGCGTTCTCCACCGGCCCGCGCGTGTGCCCGGGCGCCAACCTGTCGCGCGTCGAGCAGCAGATCGCATGGGGCGTGCTGCTCGACCGGCTCGAGTCGATCGAGTACGCCGACGGCAACACCTGGATGCACCAGCCGGGCATCATGCTCGGCACGCTGCAGGTGCACCTGACGGTCACGAAGGCCGAGACCCCGCTGTCGCTCGGGACAGGCCGCGGCACCGCCTCCTGACCGTCGACGTCAGCCGAGCAGCTCGCGGTCGAACATCACCTTGGCGCGCTCGTACGAACGCGCCGCCGCGGCCTCGTGGTACGCGGGGCCGAACACGCTGAAGCCGTGGTCGGCACCGTCGAGGATCTCGGCCTCCCCCTTGGCCAGCGCGTTCGTGGCGTCGATGAGCGGTTCGTTCGCCGACGCCGGCTGCATGGCGTCGGCCGCGCCGAACGCGATGTAGAGCGAGCCGGTGTACGACGGCACGGCGAGGTGCGGCGAGTCGGCGTCGGCCGTCGTGCAGAACGACGGGTGCAGGCCGACGGCCGCACGGAACTGCTCGCCGCGGTCGCGGACGGTGCAGAGCACGCTGCGGGCGCCGATGCAGTAGCCGACGACGCCCATGGCACCGCTGCGGGCGGCCGTGTCGGACGGCAGCCACGCCAGCAGTGCGCCGAGGTCCTCGGCCACCTGGTCCTCGGAGGTGCCGAGCACGAGGCCGAACATCTTGCGCATCTCGTCGTCGCTGCGGCTCTTCATCGTGTACCACGGCTCGGCGCGGTGGTAGCGGTCATGCGACACCACGTAGTAGCCCCACTCGGCGATGCGGGCCATGGTCTTGCGGGCGCCCGGGTCGAGCCCGGGCCCGTGGTGGAAGAACACCACGACCGGGAACGGGCCGTCACCATCGGGCCGCACGACGTGGATGCCCATCGGGCCGCTCGGCGAGGTGATCGTTTCCGTCCGTGTCTCCATGGCCGCATTTTCGCCGACGTCGCCCGGGCGGCCAAGCCCGTCGGACCGGCGCCCCCTGCCTCGGGTCCGTCGACTCGGCCGCGGACGTCTGCGACCTTGATGGTGGGATCGTTGGCCTAGACGCGGGCGATGGTGACGGGCTCGGGGTGCTCGGCGACGAGGGCCGTGAGATCGTCAGGGTCGCTGGTCAACACGATCGGGTCGGGACAGGCGAGCGCGAACGCCGCAACGATCGCGTCGGTGGCGGAGATCGTGGTCGCCCGACCGGTGCGCGTCCTCAGCAGCGCAGCGGCCCGGGCGAGTTGCTCGGTGGCGTCGCGGATCTGGCACATCCTGAGGAGTTGGTTCTCGTGGAAGTCCCGGCGGTGATCCCCCGTCAGGGATTCGGCCAGCACCACCGTCGGAACCTGGGGCGGCCACATTCCCCGTCGGCGTAGTTCGCTCAGACGGGCGCGCTGACCGGCGAGCGCGCTGACACCACCGCTGTCGAGAATCAGTGTCACGCGCTGCGCCGGCGCCGCGAGCTGGCCCGTGGGGCGGATGGCGGGTGGACCAGCTCGTCGGCCCACGCCGCGGCGGCAGCGCGCTCGTCGGGCGGGATCGGACCGAGTTCCCGTTCCAACTCCGCGAGGTAGGCGTCGAGCGCGCCGATCTTGTTGCGTCGGTCGAGTTCGTCGACCAGGGCGGCGGTGGCGAGCCGCGACACGTTCAAGCCAGCTGCCTTGGCCTGGGCGATGACCTCGTCCGGGACCGTGATGTTCACCCGAGCCATGCGCATACTATACACACCCACCCACCCACCCCAGGTTCGCGTGTCGTGGCCCCATGGCCATCTGACCGACCGAGCGAACGACGTCGCCACAAGGGTGCTACGAACCGGCCGTGGGCGGCGCCAGCGACTCGCGCAGCTCGCGTTTCAAGATCTTGCCGCTGGCGTTCATGGGCATGGCGTCGACGAACTCCCAGCGGCGCGGCACCTTGTAGTTGGCGAGCTTCTCCTTGCACATGGCGAGCAGCTCCTCCTGTGGCGCGGTGCCCTGCACGACCGCGGTGACGACCTGGCCCCACGTGTCGTCGGCGACGCCGACGACGGCCACGTTGACGACGGCGGGGTGGGCGCCGATCACGTCCTCGACCTCGCTCGGGTACACGTTGAAGCCGCCCGAGATGATCAGGTCGGTGCGCCGGTCGACGAGGAACACGAACCCGTCGGCATCGATGTAGCCGAGGTCTCCGGCGGTCAGGTAGCCGTCGCGGAACGTCCCCTCCTTGGGCGGCTGCGAGCCGACGAACGCGCAGCACAGCGCCCGGCCCTGCACGTACAGCGTGCCCACCTCGCCGCGGGGCAGCTCGTTGCCGTCGTCGTCGGTGATGCGGGCCCGGTACCCGAACGCGGGGCGACCGACCGAGCCGGCCTTGGCGGGCTCGGCGTCGACGTCGAGCAGCGTGGCCATGCCCAGCTCGGTGCCGGCGTAGATGTCGAGCAGACGGGCCTGGGGGAACCGCTTCTTCACCCGGGTCTTCATGGCCGGCGTGAGGATCGACGCCATCGAGATGATCGTGCGAAGCGACTCGCCGCTGCCGGGGGAGTCGAGCGCAAGGGCGAACATCGTCGGCACCATCAGCGCCAGCGTGATGCCGTGGCGGTCGCACGTCTCCCACACGGTGTACGGGTCGAACCCTGGCTCGATCACGATGGTGCCGCCCACCACCACGGTGGCCGACGCCGTGGCGATGGCGGCGTGGGCGATGGGGGCGTTCACGAGCGTCACCTCGTCGCCGCGCAGGCTCAGCTCGAGCGCCATCGCCTCCCACATGTAGGCGCCCGAGTCGTGCGTGGTGGCGATGCACTTGGGACGGCCCGTGGTGCCCGACGTGAAGCGCACCCACAACAGGTCGTCCCGGTCGACCTCCACGTCGACCGGTGCGGTGCCGCCGCTGCCGATCAGCTCCGAGGTCTTCACGTCGCCCAGGCCGTCGTCGTCGATGAGCTTGGCCGCACCCACGTCGCCCAGCTGCCACGTCAGCTCGTCGCCCACCAGGCGGGGGCTGAGCGGCAGGACCGTCATGCCGGCGCGGGCGATGCCGTAGAACGCGGCGAGCGTCTCGGGGTTGTTGTGGGCCCGCAGCCCGATCACGTCCCCGGGGCGGGCGCCCGAGGCCAGGAGCCCGTTGGCGGCTCGGGTGGCCATCTCGTCGACCTCGCCCCACGTGAGCCGGCGGTCGCCCTGGACGACGCCGATCTTGTCGGGGGTTCGCGCCGCGGTGGTGGCGAGGTGGTTCGAGATGAGGCCGCGCCGCCAGCCCGGCACACCGCCCTCGGCCGTGGTCTTGCCCGTGTCCCAGCGCGGCTTCGAGGCGATCGTCACCCTGGTCTCCCCCTCGTGCTCGTCCCCGTCGCGCAGGCTAACCGGGCTGCGCTCGGGCCTACCAGGAGTAGGCCTCGGGCGCGGTGCCGCCCGGACCCGGCCAGATGTCGTCGATGCGGGCCAGCACCTCGGCACTCAGGTCCAGGTCGAGGGCGCGCAGCGAGGCGCCGTCGAACTGCTCCATGGTGCGCGGCCCGATGATCGGGCACGTCACGCCGTCCTGGTGGAGCAGCCATGCTAGCGCCACCGCCGCTGGCGGCTCGCCCAGCTCGGCG
>JANPGL010000261.1:0-5823 GCA_031423915.1 Actinomycetes bacterium
GCCACACCGTCACGAACCCGCCCGCTCGCGTGTCGGTCACCGTCACGGTCAACTCGGCCGCGACAGCCGCATCCGGCACCCCAGCGCGGCCCGCCTCGACCACATGAACCGTGTGGTCATCGACCACGGTGTACCCCACACCAACGCGGGTGTCGGCCAGACGAGCCGGCCCCACGGCCACATACGCCGCGGTACTACCAAGCGACCACGCGCCCGCTGGGCGCCGGCCCACCGGGACCAACCCGAGCACCGCGACAAGCACCACAACAACCCCGACAACACAGCCACCACCGTGCCGCCAGGGTTGTCGGCCATACCTAGGCGCATGTCCGGGCCCGACCACCATGCACCCCCTCCGCTGGCACATCCCAACATCCCGAATCTAAGCAGAACCTCACGCACACCCTGACCGCCGCCGGCCCACCACCCGGAGCGGGAGAACCGAACCGACACACGCCGACGACCGTGAACGCCCTGCGCGCGCCAGCGCCCACCGGCCATGAGCAAGGCCCACACTGCACTCGCCGACCGCACCCTTCTTGACCACGCCTCACAGGTGGGGAGATTCGATGAGGGGCGGGTTCCAGTCATCGTCGCTACGCCTGAGCTAGGCAGGTGGCCATGAGATTTGGTTCCAGCGGTCGTCCAGGGCGTCAACCGATGACGGAGAAGCGCGTCGAGTACGCCCGTCTGCTTCGCCAGGGGGTCTCGGTGTCCGAGGCGTGCCGCCGGCTCGGCATCGATCGCAAGACCGGGCACTGGTGGAAGAACGGCGGGTCGGTCACACGCAACGGGGTCACGAGGGTCTTGGAGCCGGTCATCAACCGGCAGCCAGCGCTGGTCGAGTCGTTGCGCTACCTCAGCGCGCACGAGCGGGTGGTCATCGCCGACGGCGCCCACGCCGGGCAGTCGGCGCGCACGATCGCCGGGCTCGGTCGAGCGGTGTCGACGGTCAGTCGCGAGCTGGAACGGAACCGATCCGTCGACGGCGTCTATCGACCGCACGCCGCGCAGGCGATGATGCGGTCGCGTCGCCCGCGTCCCAAGGCTCGCCGACTGGAGCTCTTATGGCGAGCTTCGCGGTCTCGTGCAGCACTACCTCGACCAGCGGTGGAGCCCTGAACAGGTCGTGCATGAGCTCGAGGTGGCTCACGGCCGTCGGATCGTGGTCGAGACCGTGTACCAGGTGCTCACAGCCCCAGGCACGTGGTGGAGCGTGATGCGGCCAGTGTGTTGCGCACCGAGCGACCGCATCGGCGTCCTCGCCGTGGTGGTGACGAGCGACGGCCGCGGTTCGTGGTGCCGATCACGATGATCGAGGAACGGTCAGCAGATGCCGAGGACCGGTGCGTGCGGGGCCACTTACGGAGGGTGATCTGATCGTTGCGCGTTCATCCGGTCAGCTATCGGGACGCTCGTCGAGCGGACGTCGAGATACACGATCCTGGGGTGCACCTCGCGGGCGCATCGCGCTCGGAGAGCCTGCGCGACCAGCTCGAGGTGATCTTCGAAGACCTCCCCGACGTGCTGCGCCGTTCACTGACCTGGGACCAGGGCGCCGAGATGTGCCATCACCACCTGCTCACCGACGCAACCCGGATACCGGTCTTCTTCTGCCATCCCGGCCGGCCCTGGCGGCGACCCTCGAACGAGAACACCAACGGCCTGCTGCGCAACTACTTCCCCAAGGGCACCGACCTGCGCGTGCACACCGCCGACGACCTCGCCCGGGTCGCCAACGAACTCAACCTGCGACCCAGCAAGACCCTTGGCTGGAGCACGCCGCACTCGCTGTTCGCTACCCTCCGAAACGGGTCCGCGTACGACGACCGCTGGAACCCGCCGAGCACACCTGGGGAATTTCGCTGAGCTCGATCACCGGGAGCTGGGCCAACGCCATCGCTAGGATCTCGATGTGATCGGCGGCGGTGTTCGATCCGGCGTTGCCCGGCCGTAGGATCCCGGCCAACGCTTCGCCGGTGGCGTCCAGGAACGCGAGCAGGGGTGATGACCGAACCCGCGCTTGTACGTGGGGGCGGCGCCCTGCTTGTCCGAGTGCGCGATGATCAACGTGGCGTCGATGTCGATCACGTGGAACCCCGGATCGACACCCGTCGCCTACGTCCGGCGACGCGCTGCGGCACGAGCGGTAGCGATCCGTTACAGCGCCGCGGTGCCGGATGGCCTCGAGGGTGCACCACGCTGTCGGGGTCGACGCCATGTCGAACAGGTCGGGCTGGTTCCGCAACACGGCGAGGGTCGCTGATGGCGTCGCCGACATCGGCGATCATCACGGCCAGATCCGCCCGCACCTCACCACGGTCATGCCCGCGGCGACGCTGTTTCGTCGGGGCCATCGCTGCCGACAAGCCGCCGGTCAGACCGACTGCGTCACCGAGATCTGCGAGGAGGCGGGCACCGACATGACCCACCACGTTCGAGCCGTTCGCCCTCACCACGAGCCGTGCGTTCCCACGAGTTCGCTTCACCTGGAAAGTGCCCTTCTGGTTGGGATAGCTGTGCCGTCGCAAGCATCAGTTTCCCTGACCAGAAGGGCCCTTTCGCAAACGCGACCAAGTCACGCCCCGGTCACCACTGAAACAGCCGGGTTAGGCCGCAGCGGCGAGGTCGGTCTTGGCGAAGACGTCGGGGACGGGGTACTTGCCGAGGACGTAAAGCAGGATGGCGGCGTGCTGGGCATCGATGATCTGGATCGATCCGGCTAGCTTGATCGCGCTTTTATCGGTGAGGACTTTCTGTGCGCTCAGGTAGGTGGCTGACGCGATCTGCTCGAGCATCAGCGCCAGTGTTGCGGCGCCGGTGACGTCGGTGACCTTCGCGAACGTGGCGTCGACCGTGGGCTTGAGCGTGGCGTTTGGTGCGGTCACTTTGGTCCCGCCGGCCGCGGTGATGACGGCATTCCAGGCGTCGAGGTGTGCTTGGTGCTGGGCCATCGAGACCTTGACGTACTCGGCGACAGCCGGTGGGACATCGCCGAGTTTGCCGGCACCGGCGGCGTCGAGTGCTGCTTTGTAGGTGCCGACGGCGAGGACTTCGAGGCCGGCGGCGAGGGTCGCGATTTTGGCGTCAACGTTTGCCGGGGGGGCTGCCGTTGTCGCGGTGGTGTTGGTCGCGGCGGTCGTCGCTGCCGTGGTTGGCTTGGGTGTGGGCGCGGTCGTGGACCCGGTCGTGGTGGTCGGGGATGCTTTGGTGCTCGTGGAGCTGCCGCATGCCGCGGCGACGAGACTGGCACCGAGGACCCCGGCGCCGGCCAAGAGATGGCGGCGGCTGAGGGAGAGGCTGGTGGGTTCGGTCATTTGACGGCTCCTTCTTCGGGGGGGCTTGCCATGGTGACGCCTTCGAACGCGTCGGGGAAGGCGACGCTGCCGGCCGCCGCGGGGAGTTTGGCGACACCCGCGCCGAGGGGGATGGCGATGAGGTCGGGCGCCCCGCCAGTCAGGAGCGCTCCGACGGCGCGCAGGGTGGCGAGGTGTTGGCATTCAACGCCCATGACGGTGGCCATGAGGACTCGTGAGGTGACGTCGGTGTAGCGGTTGAGGTCTGCTAGATAGGTTTCGGTGGCGACCTGCTCGAGGGTCGCGGCGAGCTTGACGACATCGATCGGTGCTTTCAAGGTTGGCTTCGCGGCCTCGACGATCGGGGCGTACTTCGGGTTGGGTGCGGTCTGATCGGTGCCCTTCAGCGCCTTCGTCTGGGCCGAGAAGGCCTGACGATGCTCGTCGTGCTGGCTCATCGTGGTCTTGGCGAACGCCACGATCACCGGGTTGCCGTCCTTGATGAACGGCAGGGTCAACGCCGCGCCGTACGTGGCGACCGCGAGCAGCTCCAGCGACACAGCAGTCTGCAGCTGCATCACGTCGATGTCGCCATTGGCGGCCGCCGCACTTGAGGCGAAGACCGAAGAGACTGCCCCCGCGCCCAGCAGACCACCGAGGGCGACAGTGAGGCGACGGCGCAACGATCGACTGGCATCGACACAAGCCGCTAACACGTCGACGTCAGCCGGGGTGTCGAGACGACGACGGTCCGCGGCCAAGTCAGCCAGGTCGGGCAACGTGGCGCGCCCGACGGCCATCGCGTCGGTATGGAGGTCTTGCGAGTGTTCGATGAGCGCCTCCATGGCGCGCTCATCGATAGCGATGGTCGGTTTGTCCCAGACGGGCATCAGCTCTCCTTGGTCTTGACACGAAGCAAGCCGGATGCCTGCGTAGCTGGTCGACACGTCACCAAGGTCTGGAGCGATGAGCCCTGCAGCTGGCCGTAGCTACCCCCCGCCCGCCGAGGTCCAAACACACCACTCAGCATCAGGGTCCACGGGCTCGACCGTCCCGGCCCCGCCCGGGCCGCGAGAAGTCGCCGTTGTGTGGCCTCGCCGACAGGCGTCTAGCGTGCCGTCGAGGATCCAAGATGCCTGCTGGCGAGCCGAGACCGACGTACCGTTGGTGTCCCGGTCCTCCTGGATCGCTGCTCGCAATCGCCCGCTCGGCCTGATCTAGTGTGGCGCCGCAGGAACTTCCAAGATGCCGTCATCCGCACGGGCCGGTGCGTCGGACGGAGAGTGTGTGGTAATCAGGGGATGGGGTCGGGACGAAGGGACGGTCATGCGCCTGCGAGGCAACAGTGTCGTCTTGCTCATCGCCGGGGTCGTCACGTTGGGATGCTCTGTGCTGGCCGTCGGTCGGGCCGTGGCGACGCGCCAGGACGATGCAGCAGCGAGGGCGCCTGCTCCTGGTCCGACGGCGCCGTCGCTCCTGCCCACGGTCGCCCCGGCCGCCGGCGCGGCGACGACGGCCACAGTCGGTGCCCCGGTCGCTGTCCAGATCGTTGAATTTGCGTTCCAGCCGGCCACGCTGACCGTGAAGGTGGGCGGCACCGTGACGTGGACCAACGCCGACTCGTTCGCGCACTCGATCTGGTCGAACGACGCCACGTTCGACGAGCAGCGCATGGACAAGGGCGCCACCGCCACCGTCACGTTCGCCAAGCTCGGTTCGTACGCCTACATCTGCGGCATCCACAACTCCATGACCGGCACAGTCGTGGTCGAGCCCTGATCCACCCCTCCAACCCGTACCGAGAGGATCCCCATGAGCATCACCGAACCGCAGCTGCTTGCGTTCATTTGCGAGGTCGACGAGCAGCACCGCGACGGCATGGCCGCGCTGCCCGCGCCGATCGCTGATTTCTATCACTCAAGCGCCGGTGGTTCCTCACTGCGCCTCGACCCGGGACGACGATCGGCGTCGCGGTGAACGCCGCTATCATCGCCCTGGGCGCCGCCGAGGCCCGCCATGGAGCCGTGCCGGCCGGCGGGCTGACGCAGGCGCAAGTGGCCAAGGCGTTCCAGGGGACCGACAGGGCCACCAGGCCGGACACGAGCGTCTGAGCCGTGGATCGCCTCGGCCGCATCGTCGCCGCCGGCCTCGTCGTTACCGGCGGCGCGATCCACCTGAAGCTCTACAACGACGGGTACCGGCGGTTCCCGAACGCCAACCTCGGGCGCTCGTTCCTGCTCAACGCCATTGGCGCGCTGACGGTCGGCTTGCTCCTGGTGGCGTGGCGGACGCGCTGGAGCCTGCTGCTGGCGATCGGCCTGGTGGATGCCACCCTGGTGGGCTTCGCGCTGAGTCGGACGTCGTCGGGCATCTTCGGGTTCACCGAGACCGGGTTCAGTCCCTCGCCCGAGGCGGCGCTGGCGCTCGTCGTCGAGATCGGCGCGGCTGTCGTGCTGACCGGGCTGCTGGCACGGGCGCTGCCGCGGCGGGCCGGTCAGGCAGTCCCGACGATCTCGTCATAACCGAC
>JANPGL010000262.1:0-1725 GCA_031423915.1 Actinomycetes bacterium
GGAGGGTCATCTCCCGGCCCTGGTCCCATGTCAACGACTGCCGCAACGACACCGGCAACCGCAAGAACGCGACCGTCAACGCGTCACGCACCTGGGGTGCCTTGTGACCGCCCGGGAGGTGCACGAGAACGACGAAGCGGCTCACGCGTTCAACCAGGGTGGCGATCGCGGAGTGCTGGTGGCGTCCAATGATCAGGTCACCTTCCCAGTGACCGGCATCGAGGCGGTCCTCGACCTCGGGTGCACGATGGTGCACGAGGGTCATGTTCTTGATCTTGTTCGGTGACGGCACCCCACGACGGTGCCGTTTGCGGCGACGGCGACCGGTGCGCAACTTGCCTTTCAACGGACCGAGGACACCTCGGAACAGGGCCTGGTAGATCGTTTCCGAGCAGACCCGCATCGAGCGTTCGTCAGGGAACGACCGGACCAGGAACCGGGCGATCTGCTGCGGGGACCACTTCACCGCCAGCTTCGCCGCGATCACGGTCCGCACCGGCGAGCCACGCTGGATCAGGCGGTCCTTCGGGCGTTGGCGACGCAGGATGGCCTGGTTGTGGGCCCACCACGGCTGATAGGTGCCATCGGGCTTGCGGTTGCGGTCGATCTCTCGATACACGCTCTGGAAGCTCTTGCCGATCCCGGCGGCGACGACTTTGAGCGAGGTGCCGGCGTGAAGACCGTCAGCGATCGCGATCCGATCCAGCTGAGAGACAGGAAACGAGACGAGATCGGGCCGGGCTCGGGAACGGTCATGCTCCCAGCATCGATGAACCACAGGGATCCGCAGCTGGTCGACACCCCGACACGACGCGCCGCGGCCGCGCCCTTAAGGCCCTGGCGGAGCAGCTCGAAGTACTGCTGCTTCACCTCGGCCGGCATCTTGTTGTGAGCCCAATGAGGCATCGTGAACATCCCTTCTGGACAAGTTCACGACCACCCCTGGAACCCAAGACCGGTCGAGCGGCCGGTTCTGCCACGAGAGCATCTCACCGACGATCGCGTCAGTGATCTTCGAGACGCCTCGACGAGTCGCGCAGAAGTCTCGGCTCATCCATCGGGTTGCCCCCTTGTATTGGTGCCTCGACGACGGTACCCGCGCAGGACCAGCGAAGGGCCCGGTGTGGGAAGCTGCCGAGATGAAGATGACCACGCTCGCTGACGCACCCGCCTACGACGGTGAGCGGTTCGTCGCCGCGCCGCTCCTCGATGGCAGCCAGTCGAACGTGCGCGTCATCCGGCTCAGCCCGGGCCAGACCCTCCCGCCCCACACCCACTCAACGTCGGATCTTATGATCTACATCGTCGAAGGCACCGGCACCCTGACCATGGACGGCAACACAGTGAACTTCGATGCCGGCTCGCTGGCCTACTTCCGAGGCGACGAGGAACTTCGGCTCTCCAGCACCGGCACCAGCGGCCTCACCGCACTCGCGTTCCTCGCGCCACCGTTTCCCCCGCAGTCCACCTGAGACGGTCATGCGGCTCAACGACACGACCACGGCAACGCCTCAGTTCGGCGTCTGGGACGTGTCTGCCGACCACCGACTCGAGACCGTCACCGATGCACTCACCCGGCTGCGCGATGACGGCTACACAGCCGACTTCTACGCGACCGATCAGGGCGAACTCACCTGCCAAGGCTGCAATCGAGCAATGAACCCGGCCGACGTGCAGGTCGACCACACGATCCGGTTCGAGGGCGACACAAACCCCGACGACCAA
>JANPGL010000263.1:0-2781 GCA_031423915.1 Actinomycetes bacterium
CCCACCACGGCGACGCGCCCGCGGATCGTCCTGTCGTCGGCCACGTTGAGACCCCCTGGAGCCACTCGTTCCCCGGGCGTCACTCTGACACGCGCGACGTGGACGCCACACATGGGGAGCGCGCCCGACGACGGTTGCCAACTCGGGCGCGGTCGTTCACCTGGTCGCCAGGCCCAGGGGTGGGGCGGTGAGGTATGGCCATGGCCGCTGCGAGACGTGCTCGACCCCACCTCGTCCTATCGTTCGGGGTAGGACCCCGACCGGGGGGACGCGGAAGGCGGCGGTGAGCTCGATGGGCGGCATGCGGCGGTGGCGATCGACGACCGTGGCCAGTGCGTTGGCGCTCGTACCTGTCGTCGTGTCCGTAGGTGCGGGATCTCCACCCGCGTCTGCCTACCCGCCGCTCACGTCGGTGCCGTTTCGCATCATCGGGCTCAGCGACGACGGTCGCTTCGCGCTCGGCGGCCTGCTGGACACCGGCCTGCACCAGAACGTGGCCCGCCGGCTCGATCGTGAGACGGGCGCTACGGTCGACGTGCCGTTGACCAGCTTCAACGTCTCTTTCTCGGGCGACGGGCGCTACCTCGGCCTCGAGGGCCTTCAGCGCCAGGACATCGAGACCAGGGCGATCGTGGCGCCTGCGACCGGCACCGGCACCTTCGTGTCGTCGGCGGCGATAAGTTCGGACGGCGACACCCTCGTCGGTGTGGACTACGTCGGTGGCCTCGTCGTGTGGCGTACCTCCGAGGCGTCGACGAGACGCGTGGCCGGCGACGTGCCCCACACGGGTCCGGTCGCCGAGCTCGGTGGCGTCTCGATCGACCGTACGGGAGCGCGAGCGGCGGCCATCCTCGGCAATCCGATCGGTTGTGCGACGCACGGCTGCTCCCAGGTGTGGCTGGTCGACCTCGCGACCGGTGTGAGCACCGCAGGGAGCGTGGGCGTGCTGGGCCAGTGGGGTGACGGCGGCTCGACCAGTCCCCGGCTCAGCAGCGACGGCCGGTTCCTGGCCTGGGCGTCCGACGCCACCAACCTCGTACCCGGCACGCCCACACGCAAGCCCCGTGTGTACCTCCGCGATCTGGTGGCCGGCACCATCCGCCTCGTCGGAGACGGCTCCCTGGTGTTCGGCGTGTCCGACGACGGGACGCGCGTGGCCTACCAGGGCACGCCGTACGGCGGGCCGCCCCCCGGCGCCCGTGTCGCCGATCTGGCGAGTGGGGTGGTGCACGCCATCGACCAGTTGGTGGCCCTTGGGGCCTCCGGGGCGGTCGGCATCGCATTCAGCCGCGACGGAGGTACGGTCGCGGTGGCCGGGCTCCTCGAGGCCGCCTACCTGGTCGATCCGGGGGCGGCCCCAGCCGCCGGTTCTCCGCCCCAGCTGGGCGGTCGTGTGCCACCGGGTCCGGTGTTGCCGACGCCGAAGCCCGCTCGGTGGCTGCCGGTCCACGACCTGGGGGTTCAGGCGGCCGGGGCAGCCACCGGCTACCCCGCGGTCAGCGATCTCACGGCCGATGGTCGCATCGGCGCCGTGCAGCGCTACTCGAACTTCTCCTCCGAGAGCGACCTCGTCGACACGGTGACCGGCGCGCTCGTGCCCGAGGGGGAGAGCCAACCGGAGACGGTGCTCAGCGCCGACGGCCGGTGGGTGGCGGACGGCGCCAACACGATGGCGCCGTGGGTGTTCGACCGGATCGCTCGAACCCGCACGACGCCCGTGCTGGTGGGTGGCGGCGCGGTCCACTCGATCGTCGGCCTGTCGGCCGACGGGGCCACCGTGCTGGTACGAACGATCCTCGGCGCCGGCGAGTTCCTCTACGCCGGACCGGCGAACGGAACACCGACGGCCCTCTCTGCCGACCTGACCGGCGGCTCGTTGGCCGGCGGTGCCGCGATCAGCGCCGACGGTCGCCACGTCGTGTTCGCCTGGACCCCGGGGTACTTCTGCCAGTCGCCGCTGCCGTGCGCCACGAGGCTCTTCCACGTCGATCTGTCGACGGGCACGCGCACCCAATTGACCGACGGTTCCACGGTCGACAGGTTGCCGCGGGTCAGCGCCGACGGTCGATTGGTCACGTGGCTCTCGGCGCCCGTCGATCCGACCGCCACTGGGCTGTCCGGCACCGACCGGTACGCCGTCGTCCGGCTCGACCGATCGAGCGGTGCGCGCCGCGTCCTGCTGGACGACGCTGTCGAGATGCGGACCAGCGGTGGGCCGACGCTCGACGTGAGCGGTGACGGCCAGCGCGTCGCCGTCACCCGCATGCTGTCCGACATCATCTACCCGGGCGGATTCACCACAGTCGTCCTGTCCGTCGGGACCGGGCGCGTGCACGAGGTGATTCGAAACGTGGACGGCGCCGTGGCAACGGCGTACGCCCCGGTGCTGAGCGAGGACGGCAACACGTTGGCGTTCCTGTCCGGCCACTCGCGCCTCACGGCGGCCCGCGCCGCTGGCCTCGGTGGCCCACCAGCTCTGCTCGCGTACACCGTCGATCTGACGGAGCTCGACACGATCGACGAGGTGCCGCTCTCGGTGACGCCGACACCCGATGTACGGTCGGTGACGCCGGTGCGGGTGCTGGACACGCGGGTGGGGATCGGCGGTCGTTCGACGCGTTTGGGTGCAAGTGAGACGTTCGCGTTGGTGGTGGCGGGGTCGAATGGGGTGGCGTCGGACGCGGGTGCGGTGGTGGCGAACGTGACGGCGGTGGATGCGTCGGCGGCGGGGTTCTTGACGGTGTTTCCGTGTGGTGGGGAGCGGCCGACGGCGAGCAACGT
>JANPGL010000264.1:0-9098 GCA_031423915.1 Actinomycetes bacterium
CGCCACCTCGCGCGCGGTCGGCGGACGCCGGGCGGGCGCCGGGGCGCGGGGGCGCTCAGCCACCGAGGCGCTCGCCGTCCGAAGGGCGGGCGCCGTTGCGCCACGCCCCGGCCGCCTGGGGCCCCTTGCCCTCGGGGTGCACCGTGACGAGCCGAAGCGCGCCGGCGCCGGCGACGACCACGTCGCCGCCGAGCGTCCCCGCCGGCGCCGTCGGGGCGGCGCCCGCCTCGACGACGACGTCCAGCACCTTGAGGCGCTTGCCGCGGAACATGGTCCACGCCCCGCCGAGTCGGACCAGCCGGCCGATCTCGTCCGCTGGACGGGTCCAGTCGATGGCCAGCTCCGCCGGGTCGATCTTGGTGGCGTACGAGGTCTCGCCGTGCTGCGGCTCGGCGTCGCCCAGGCCGGCGCGCAGCTGGTCGACGAGCAGGCGGGCGCCGAGGTCGACGAGACGGCCCCGCAGCGAGGCCAACGTGTCGTCGGCGCGAACCGACTCGGTCAGCCGGGCGAACACCGGGCCCGTGTCGAGGCCCTCCTCGAGACGCATCAGGCACACGCCGGTCGCGGCGTCACCGGCCAGGAGGGCCCGTTCGACCGGCGCAGCGCCCCGCCAGCGGGGCAGCAGCGAGAAGTGGAGGTTCACGAAGGCCAGGCGCTCCAGCACCGGGCGGCGGATCAGCTGCCCGAACGCCACGACGATGCCCAGGTCGGCCCCGACGCCGAGCGCCTCGTCGACCTTGTGGGCCACGGGCAGCCCCAACTCGATCGCCGCGGCCTTCACCGGTGAGGGCGCCAGCTCGCTGCCGCGTCCGCGACGTTTGTCGACCCGCGTCACGACGAGGGCCACCTCGAAACCGGCGGCCACGAGGGCGCGCAGCGGCGGCACGGCCGCGTCGGGCGTGCCCAGGTAGACGAGCCGGCGGGGCGGTTCGGTGGGCACGGGGGCCAGCGCCGCGTCGATCGCGGCGTCCGGGTCGGTCATCAGGTGAGGCGGATCTTGCGGCGCAGGCCCCGGGCCTTGGGTGCCTCGGTCGGCTCGTCCTGCATCCGGCGCCACTCCGCCAGCGCCTCGCGACGCTGCTCGGGCGTCATCCGCTCGAACATGAGCGTGCCGCTCAGATGATCGAGCTCGTGCTGGAACAGCCGGGCCGTCAACTCGTCGGCCTCGATCTCGACCTCGTTCCCGTCGAGGTCCCGTCCGGTGAGCAGCACGACCTTGGGTCGCACGATCTCCACGTACAGGCCGGGGATCGACAGGCACCCCTCCTCGTACACCCACTCCCCGCTGGACTCGGCGATCGTCGGGTTGACGAGGGTGTGCGGTCCCTCGCCGATGTCGTACACGAACAGCTGCTTCTGGATGCCGACCTGCGGAGCCGCCAGTCCCAGGCCAGGGGCGTCGTACATCACCTGGAGCATCTCGTCAGCCAACTTCACGAGCTTGCCGTCGATGTCGGTGATCGCCGCGGCGTGCGTCTTGAGCACGGGGTCGCCGAAGATGCGGATCTGGTGGGCCACGACCTGTGAGGCTATCGGCCATGGCACCCGGGCAGTACTTCGACGAGCGGCCGGAGGCCGCGTCCCGGCCGTCGTCGGTCACCCTGGCGCTCCCCGACCTGACGCTGGCGCTGACGACCGACCGCGGCGTGTTCTCGCACGACGGTGTCGATCCCGGCACGCGACTGCTGCTCCAGGAGGCCCCCGCGCCCCCGGCGGCCGGGACGTTCCTCGATCTCGGCTGCGGCTACGGGCCCATCGCCTGCACCCTGGCCCGGCGTGCCCCCGCCGCGGTGGTGTGGGCGATCGACGTCAACGAGCGGGCCCGCTCCCTGTGCGCCCAGAACGCAGCGGCGACCGGCGCCACCGGCGTCCGGGTGGCGGCACCCGACGAGGTGCCGCCGGACGTGCGCTTCGACCTCATCTGGTCCAACCCGCCGATCCGCATCGGCAAAGCGGCGCTGCACGACCTCCTGCTCGCCTGGTTCGGCCGGCTCGTACCCGGCGGTCGCGCCGTGATCGTCGTCCAGAAGCACCTGGGCGCCGACTCGCTCGCCGCGTGGCTCGGCCAGCACGGGTACACGGTCGAACGCCTGCTGTCGCGCCAGGGTTTCCGGCTGCTCGGCGCGGTGCACCCGTGAACCCCCGTCGCCAGCTCGACGGCACCGGCCTCAAGCGACTGCACCGCCAGTGGCGCGGCCGCACGGGCGGTCGGCTCGCCCTGATCCTCGACGGGTTGGGGACGCCCACCAACGTCGGCTCCATCGCCCGCTCCGCCGCCGCGTATCGCGTCGACAAGGTGTGGTTGGCCGGCCCGACCCCGCCGTTCGAGTCGGCGGGCGCGCAACGAACCGCCCTCGGCACGGACCGCTACCTCGACCACGAGGCGATCGAGACGACCGCGGCCGCGATCACCGCCGCGCACGCCGACGGGTACCGGGTCGTCGGCATCGAGCTCGCCGAGGGAGCGGTGCCCCTGCACGAGCTCCGCCTCGAGGGCGACGTGTGCCTCGTGATCGGCCACGAGGACCACGGCATCGGCAAGGCGGCGCTGGAGGCGTGCGACGACGTGGCGTTCCTCCCCCAGCTCGGCAAGGTGGGCAGCCTCAACGTGGCGGTCGCCACGTCGCTCGCCGTCTACGAGGTGCGCCGTCGCGCCTGGTGATCGCCGCCCGCCCAGGGGCCGTGTGTCGAGACGCGTGCAAGTGGCGGTCAAGGTGTCTTCAACGGGGACAAGAGCGCCGCAAGAGCACTGGAGAGGACCCGGCGCGACGCCGAGGTGAGGCGTAGCCCACCGACACACACGAGGTCGTTCGTGCTCTTCCCGTCATCGATCCGCCGACGCGCGGCGCTGCTCCTCGGCGTCGTCGCCGTCGCCGCCACCGGCCTCACCGCCCCCGCGGCGCAGGCCGCAGCCCCCACCACGACCCCGACGTACCCGCTCGGCCTCCAGCCGTCGCCGCCCTCGGCCGTCGCCCCCTACGCGGTGCCGGCCAACGGTGCGTCGTTCGGCGACGCGCCCATCCCCGCCAGCGTCGACCTGACGCCCTGGGCGGTGCCCGTCGGGAACCAGCGCAACGTCGGCTCGTGCGTGTCGTGGACCGTCGGCTACACGATCAGCGGCTGGTACGCCAAGCGCGAAGGGTTCGCCGGCACGCCGTACGCGCCGCTGTTCCTCTACAACCAGCTGACCAACGGCCGGGGCGGCGCCACGGTGGGCACCACGTTCTTCGGCAACCTCTCGCTCGAGCAGTCGGGCGGCGTGCTGCCGCTCGCCGACTTCGCCGGCGGCAACTACACCCCCACCTACCTGCCGACGGGCGCCGACAAGACGAAGGCGGCGAACTACAAGATCACCGACTGGGGGACGCTCTACTACAACCAGACCCAGTCGGCGGCGAGTGGGCAGAGCCTCATCAAGCAGGCGCTGGCCAACGACAAGCCGGTGGCCCTCGGCATCAAGGTGTACCAGAACTTCTACGGGGTCAACGCCTCGAACCCCTACTACGGCAGCGTGTCCGGGTCGTTCCTCGGCCGTCACGCCGTGTCGGTGCTCGGCTACGACAGCTACGGCGTGCACATCCAGAACTCCTGGGGCACCGGCTGGGGCAGCGGCGGCTTCGCCTGGCTCTCGTGGGGCTTCCTGGCCAACTACAGCGAGGAGGCGTACGTCGTCAACGGCTTCACCGCTCCCGACGACGGGCCGTCGCCCGTCGTCTCGTCCCTCAGCGCCACCAGCGGACCGTGGACCGGCGGCACGATCTCCGTCACGGGCTCGAACCTGACGGGCGCCACGGTCACGTTCGGCTCGAAGACGTCGCCGTCCGTCACGGTGAGCAGCAGCACGTCGCTCACCGCGGAGGTGCCCGCGGCGGCCATCGGCGCGGTCGACGTGCGGGTCTCCACGCCCACGGGCGGCCGCAGCAACGCCGTCACGTACGCCTACACGACGGCCACGCCCACCATCACGTCGGTCAGCCCGGCGGTCGGACCCAACACCGGCGCCACCGCCGTCACGGTCACGGGCACGAACCTGCACGACATCGCGGGGACGGCCTACTCGCTGACCGTCGGCGGCCGAGCCGCCACCTCGGTCGTGGTGGCCAGCGACGGCGTGAGCCTGACGGCCGTCGTGCCGGCCGGTTCCATCGGCGCCGCCGAGGTCAAGGTGACCAACGCCGGGGGTACGAGCGCGGCGGCCACGTACACGTACCAGTGGCCGGTCACCCCGGTGCTCACCATCGCCGGCCCCCGCGTCACGACGATCAAGTCCGGGCGGGTGGCCCTCACGGGCACCCTGAAGCTGCCGAGCGGCATCGCGGTCGGCAAGACCACGGTCCGCCTCGAGTCGCGGCCCAAGGGATCGAGCGACGCGTTCCAGACCGTGGCGAGCGTGGCCACCACGCCGAACGGCAAGGTGTCCTTCGCCACCTACCCCGGTTCGTCGGTCGAGTACCGACTGGCCGCGGTGGGCGACGTCACGTCGTCGTCGACCGTGGTCATCACGGTCCAGCCGGCGCCCGTGATCCGCTCGATGAGCGCGACGGCGGGCACGAAGGCCGGCGGCGAGACCGTCACCCTCACCGGCGAGAACCTGTTCGGCGCCAGGGTGACGGTCGGTGGCACGCCGGCCTCGTCGGTCTCGGTGTCGGTCGACGGTACGTCGCTCACGTTCGTCGCACCGGGCCGGAGCCCGGGCAAGGTCACCGTGCAGGTCATCACCGTCACGGGCAAGGCGACCGCCGGCTCGTACTCGGTGACGCGCTGACCGTCAGCGCACCTCCACCAGGTCGAGCACCGGCAGCGACGTGAAGTAGCCGGCCAGATCGGCCAGGAGGTGCGTGCCGGTCAGCGTGTAGAAGCACACGTCGTCGTTGGTGTCGACCCGCACGATCGACAGGTTCGGCACGACGTCACCCTTCACGTAGTTCACGTTGGACACGGTCGGCACCCCGCTCTCGCAGGGGTACGCCGTCACGAAACCGGGCCCGGCCGGTGCCACGGCGGTGACGTTCATGACCAGGGCCACGACCGCGTCGCCCGTGGCGCCGGGGGCGACACCGGGACCGTAGGGCACCTTGAGGATGTCGCCGGCTTCGAGCGCGACGGAGTCGCGCGTGTCGAACAGCCGCGCGGGCACCAGCCCGATGTACCCGATCGTCGAGCTCGACGCGTACCAGCCGGCGATGTCGGCCAGCATGTGGGCCGGCCCACTCGTGTAGAAGCACACGCGGCGGTCCGAGCCCACGGCGACCGTCACGAGGTTCGGCACCGTCTGGCCGACCACGTAGTTGAGGTTCGAGGCCGTCGGCCGAGGCGACGAGCACGGGTACACGGTCACGAAGCCGGCCGAGCCGGTCTCGGTGACGGTCACGTTCAACACGACCGCGCTCGTGTCGGCGCCGACGGTGCCCGACAGGTCGAGCGTGTAGGTGGCACCCGCCCCGAGCTTGGACCCGCTACGGGTGTCGAACAGACGACTCGGCGTCACGGGCAGGTAGCCGTCGCCACCGCCCGTCTGGTACCACCCGGCCAGGTCGGACAGCAGGTGGGTGGGCACGTTGCTGTAAAGGCAGATGCGGGCATCGCTGCCGAGCGACACGGTCACCAGGTTCGGCACGGTCTGGCCGGCCACGAAGTTCAGGTTGGACACCACGGGTCGGGCCACCTCGCACGGGTAGACGGTCACGAAGCCGCCGGCCGTCGGATCGGTGACGGTGACGTTCATGACCACGTCGGTGGCGTCGGCGGGCACCCGCGACGACAGGTCGAGCTCGTAGACCTGGCCGCCGCCGACGCGGGCCCCGGTGGACCTCGTGTCGAACAACCGCGTCGGATTCACCCCCACGAAGCCCGGCGCGTCCGACGAGTCGAACGCGTACTGGAGCGGCCCGGTGGCCGACGCCGGGGCGCCCGGCGCCCAGTAGCCGTAGACGAGCACCGAGACCACGGACGTGGACGAGGCGTACACACACAGCTGCTGACCGGCGTCGAGGCGACCGATGGCGGCGGTGGCCCACGGCCTGGCGTCGCCCGGGTACAGCAGCGTCGAGGCCAACGGTCTCGTGGTGCCACACGGGTACAGGGTCACGTAGCCGGCAGACGTGCCGGTGGCCGTGACGGCGGCGCTCACGGCGACCGCTCCGGCCGGCACACCGGCGAGGCTGCCGAGCGGCAACGTCTGCGTCGTCCCACCGAGGACCGACACCTGGCGCATCGCCACCGACGGGCCAGTGGCCACGAACGCCGTCGCGCCGCCCGGCGACTCGTATCCCTCGAGGTCGATGATCACCTGGGTGGGCGCCGTGACATGGAGGCAGAACGCGCCGGACTGCAGCGGCGCGAACACCAGCGCGGTGTCCGTCACGGCCGTCAGCTCCAACTGGACCCGTCCCGCCGGGTCGTAGGCGCCGCAGGGGTGGACGCGCAGCTCACCGACGCCGACGGTGTCGGTAGCCGTGATCCGCACGGCGGCCCGCGTCGATCCACCGGGCGCTGGCGAGACGGGCACGTTGAGCTCGGTGCCCGGCTGGAGCCTCGACCCCGGAGTGACTCTGGTGTCGACGATCAGGACAGGATCGATGGCGTCGAACCCGGTCGACGGCGTGGCGCTCGCCGACCGTGCGGTGGCCACCAATGCTCCTACCGTCGCCAGCATCCCGACCGTCGCCGCCATCCACGCCGCCCTGTGCCCGACCGCCCGCACCCGCATACCCGACCTCCACGTCGTCCGTGCCGGGCACCGTAGGACAGACGGCCGCGTCGGGTGCGGATCAGAGGCGGAGCGGGTCGACCTCGATGCGAACGCGCGCCGCCGGGCGACTGGCCGACGCCAGCGCGTCGCACAGGGTGACGTGATCGGGCGCTCGCAGCAGCCACCGCCCGTCGGTCGGTCCGGCGATCTGCAGCCCGGTCACCACCGGAACGGTGGCCATCAGCTCGTCGGCCCCCGCGCCCGACACGATGGCCATGGCGGTTGCCGGCGGGAACCCGAGCAGCCGCCGCCGCACGAGCTCATCGTCGACCAGGCGGCCCGGGTCGGCCAACAGCGCCGCCTGCACCACCGGGTGATCGGGCAGGGCGGTCTGCACCAGCAGCCGCCCGTCGGCCGGGCGCCCTCCCACCAGGCGGGCCGCCCGGGCGAGGAGCGCCATCGCCTGCTCGGCGGCCCGGTAGCGCGGTGCCAACAGCTCGGCGTCGATGTCGAGGAACGCCACGGCGTCGGCCTCGCGCACCTGGTGCAGCGCAGCCTCGGTGCCGATCACGACCCGCGCCGCGGGCGGGGGCCGGTCGGCTGTGGCGGCCGTCAGCTCGACGACCGGCTCCCCCGTCGCCGCCTCCAGCTCGGCCCGCATCCGGGTCACCCCCGGCCGCAGCGCCTTCATCCGGCTCGCCCCGCACGACGCGCACACGACCGGGCGAGCGTGACCGCACGAGCCGCACACGAGGGCCTCGCCGTGGTGGGCCACCGCGGCGTCGCACCGCTCGCAGCGGGCGATCGTCCGACACGCCGCGCAGGCCAGCAACCGGGCTACGCCCTTCGTGTTCAGGATGCACACGACGCGGCGGTCGGATCGCAGCAACCGCACCAGTTCGCTCGACACGAGCGAGCGGCGGGTGCGCGGATCCTCTTCCCCACGGTCGACGATCTCGACGACCGGCCAACCGGCGCGCTCGTCGTCGCGGCTCGGGGCCTCGAGCGCACCCCAACCGAGCGCCTCCAGCGTCGGGCAGGGCGACGTCAGCACACATGGCACACCGGCCCGACGGGCCCGCTCGACGGCCACGTCGCGCGCATGCCACGCGGGCGTGCGCTCCTCCTGCAGGGCCTCGTCGTGCTCGTCGACCACCACCACGGCGCCGAGACGGGGCACCGGCGCCCAGGCGGCGGTACGCGCCCCGACGACCACGTCGACCCGGCCCGCCGCCGCGAGCCCCCACTGCCGGGGGTAGCGGGCGACCGTGGCGCCTGCCCGCTCGAGGCCGTTGGCCAGTCGCCTCGCCAGCGCGATCGAGGGGGTCACCACCAAGGTCTGTCCGTCGGCGCGTGCGGCATCGACGACCGCCACGAGGTCGCCGGCGGGTGGGACGCGCCGGACCACCCGCAGCCCATCCGTCGGAGCCCGTGAGGGTGAGGGCGCGGCGGGCACGGGCGGCACGGTCGTCGGCGGCGACGCGGCGGACAGCAGGTGCTGGGTCTTGCCCGCCCACCGCCACGCCGCCCATTCGGCGACCTCGATGACGTCGGCGGGCGGGCCGGCCGACGACCACCGGGTCAGCGGCTTCAGGGTCACGCCCACCGGGGGCGCCACGTCCACGGCGACGACCCAGGCGCCGACGCGCCGACCGTGCAGGTCGACACGCACCTGGTCCCCGACGCGCACCTGGCCCCCGAGCTTGTCGGGGACCAGGTAGTCGAAGGTCTTGTCGATGCCGCGAACGTCGGGGAGAACCCGAACGACGAGCGGCACGCCCGTCACATCAGAGCCCGACGGCGGCCTTGAAATCGGCCAGGCGGCTGACGTGCTCCCATGTGAACTCGGGCAGGTTCCGGCCGAAGTGGCCGTACGCCGCCGTCTTGCGGAAGATCGGGCGCTTCAGGTCGAGGTCGCGCACGATGGCGGCGGGCCGCAGGTCGAACACGTCGCGCACGGCCTGCTCGATCCTCCCCTCGTCGACCACGTGGGTGCCGAACGTCTCGACCAGGATGCTCACCGGCTGCGCCATGCCGATGGCGTACGCCACCTGCACCTCGCACCGGGTGGCGGCACCGGAAGCCACCACGTGCTTGGCCACCCAGCGGGCCGCGTA
This sequence comes from Actinomycetes bacterium, assembly GCA_031423915.1. Classification (GTDB taxonomy): domain Bacteria; phylum Actinomycetota; class Acidimicrobiia; order Acidimicrobiales; family Ilumatobacteraceae; genus JANMAT01. The sequence goes on from JANPGL010000264.1 coordinate 8,809, forward strand.
GGCCGCCGAACGGTCGACCTTGGACGGGTCCTTGCCCGAGAAGGCGCCGCCACCGTGACGGCCCATGCCGCCGTAGGTGTCGACGATGATCTTGCGTCCGGTCAGGCCGGTGTCGCCGTGCGGGCCGCCGATGACGAACTTGCCGGTCGGGTTGACGTGCACGTCGTACCCGTCACCGGCGAACTGCTCGGGCAGCGTGGGCCGGATGACCTGCTCGATGAGGTCGGGCTTGATGGTGCTGTCGGCGTCGATGCCTGGGGCGTGCTGCGTGGAGATCAGCACGGTGGTGA
>JANPGL010000265.1:0-7504 GCA_031423915.1 Actinomycetes bacterium
CCGACCACATCTACCGGATGGACCCGCGCCAGATGGTCGAGAGCCACGTCGATTCGGGCGCCGGCGTCACGGTGGCCGCCATCCCGGTCCCGGCCCACGAGGCGACCCAGTTCGGCGTGATCGAGGCCAGCGCCAGCGGCGAGATCCTGGCGTTCCACGAGAAGTCACCCAACCCGCCGGGCATGCCCGGCGACCCGACCCGGTGCCTGGCCAGCATGGGCAACTACGTCTTCACCACCAAGACGCTCATCGACATCGTGACGCCCACCGGCGAGGACAACCAGATCACCGACCTCGGCGGTCACGTGATCCCGGCGCTCACCGCCCAGGGCGTGGCCCACGTCTACGACTTCTCGACCAACGCGGTGCCCGGCCAGGACGAGCGCGAGAAGGGCTACTGGCGTGACGTCGGCACGCTCGACAGCTACTACGACGCCAACATGGACCTGCTGGCGCCCGTGCCGGTGTTCAACCTCTACAACGACGCCTGGCCCGTGTTCACCAGCCACGACTCGCGCCCGCCGGCCAAGGTCTCGCGCGGCCGGGGCGGTGAGCCGACCTTCGTCGACGGCAGCCTGCTCTGCCAGGGGTCGATCGTGTCGGGCGCCCACGTCGAGCGTTCGATCGTGGGCCCCGGCGTGTACGTCGACCACGACGCCCACGTGGTCGACTCGATCCTGTTCCCCGGGGTTCGGGTCGGGCCCGGCGCCCGGCTGCACCGGGTCATCGTCGACAAGAACGTGGCCGTGCCGCCCGGCCTGCGGGTCGGCTTCGACCGGGAACTCGACGGTTCGCACTTCACGGTGTCGGACCAGGGCATCACCGTGATCGAGAAGGACCGCAACCTCGAAGTGTGAGGGTCACGGTGCGAGGGGCACGGTGCGAGGGGCACGGTGCGACCGCTGGCGGGACGAAGACCACGCTCGGGCTTCGGCGTCATCGGTCCTGGTCTCGATCGTCTCAAGCCTCCGGAGGTTCTCATGACGTGGCCATGGGTAGTTCACATAGAGTGAAGAGGCACGAGCACCCGGCGCCCGGCGGACGGATGGGGCGAAGGATCGACCGATGAGCGGAAACCCCAACGACGCATCGACGCTGCCCGCGGACGCCGACCTCATCCTGGCGGCGCGCAGCGGCGACGACACTGCCTACGCCGAGCTCTACCAACGTCACGTCGGCTCCGCCCGGGCGGCGGCCCGCAGCCTGATCCGCTCGCGCTCGGACGCCGACGACCTGGTGTCCGAGGCGTTCACCCGGGTGCTGCGCGCCCTGCGCAACGGTGGTGGCCCCGAGCTGGCCTTCCGCCCGTACCTGCTCACGTCGGTCCGCAACGCCTTCTACGACCGGACGCGCAAAGAGGGGCGCGTCGACGTGATGGACGAGGTTCCCGAGGACCTCGACGCCGTGCTCGTCGCCCGCGCCGCCATGGCGGGCGAGGACAAGGAGCTCATCGCCCGGGCGTTCGCCAACCTGCCCGAACGCTGGCAGACCGTGCTGTGGCACACCGAGGTCGAGGGTCGCCCGCCCGCCGAGGTGGCGCCCATGCTCGGGATCGTGCCGAACGCCGTCGCCGCGCTCGCCTACCGGGCCCGCGAAGGGTTGCGCGAGGCCTACCTGCAGGCCCATCTGCAGGTGGCGCCCCCGGCGGCGTGCGCCGAGACTCGCGCTCACCTGGGCGGCTACGTCCGCGAGAGCCTGTCGAACCGCGACCGCAGCAAGGTCGAGCAGCACCTCGACGGGTGCGACAAGTGCCGGGCCGTGCTGGTGGAGCTGCGCGACGTCTCGGGCTCGCTGCGCACGGTCCTGCCGCTCGTCCTGCTCGGGGTGCCCGCATCGACCTACCTCGGGTACCTCACCGCCGGCGGCAAGGGCGTCCTGGTGTTCCTGGCCGGTCGCTCGCGCGTCCAGCAGGTCGCGATGGGAACCGGGGTGACGGCGGCGGCGGTCGCCGTGGCCGTGGCCGTGGCCGCCGCGGTCGGCGGCGACCCGCGGCCGCCCCAGGTCGCCTCGGTGACCGTGGCGGCGACCACCACGGTGGCCACCACCATCGGCTCGACGATCGCGCCGACGACGGCCGCCGCCACCACGACGACACGTGCGACCACCACGACCGCGGCGACCACGACCACCGTGGCCACCACGGTGCCGCTCGTGGTCGTCGCCACGACGAGGGGCACCACGCCGCAGGTGCGGGTGACCACCACCGCGGCCGCCACGACCACGACGGTGCGGCCCACCACCACGACCGTGGCTGCCACGACCACGACCACCGCCCCGCTGCGGGCGGCGCTGAACGTGAGCGGCTCGGCCATCGGTCCCGTCGTCGCCGGGCGGACGGCGTTCGTCTCGATCGCCGTGTCGAACGCGGGGCCCGACGTCGCGGCCAACGCCCGGACCACCGTGTCGTTGCCGGCCCAGCTGTCGTACGTGGGCGTGCAGGGCGACGGGTGGTCGTGCGTGGCCGGCCCGGCGGTCACGTGCTCGCGCTCGACGCTCGACGTCGGTGTCACCAGCACGCTCGTGCTGCAGACGCAGGTGGCGCCGGGCGCCACCGGCTCGCCCACCGTGGTCGTCAGCGCGGCGAGCGACGCCGTCGGCGCGCCGACCGGCGCGAGCGGCAACGTGGCGCTCGGCGGCGTGCAGCCCTCGGGTCCGTCGCCGCTCTACGTCGGCATTCGGCGGGGTGACATCGCCACCATCGGCAACACGCTGATGACGTGCGCGGGCGGCTGCGCCGAGCAGAACGGCGACGGCGACAACGGCTCGCTCCCGATGGTGGCGGTCGACACCGACGGGTCCCCCGATACGAGCGCCTCGTCGTCGGCCGCCCTGGCGCTGCCCTCGGGCGCGTCGGTGAACAAGGCCTGGCTGGTGTGGGGTGGCACGTCCGTCAACCGACCGCTGGCGACGGCCGACTTCCGATCCGTGCGCCTGACGGGCCCGGGTGCCGTGGCCGTCGACTACACCGCCGAGCCCACGGGCAGCACGTCCGAGGTGTACGGGCGCATCGAGGTGACCGATCAGGTCCGGGGCTCCGGGGCCGGGGTGTACGGGTTCGGGAGCCTCGGCGGCTACGGCGGACCGTCCGCGACCAACCGTTCCGGCGGATGGGCGCTGATCATCCAGTTCGACCGGCCGTCCGATCCGATGCGGACGCTCGTCGTCCTCGACGGCCTCGTGCGGGTCGGTGGCGCCACCCCCGACGTGTCCGTGGCGCTCGGCCAGTTGGGTGCGGACGTGCCCGTGGGCGGGACCACGGCGAAGATCGGGCTGGTGGCGTGGGACGGCGACCGCGGCCCGGGGGTGCAGGACTCGGCGTCGGTCGTGAGCGGTGCGGCGAGCACGCCGTTCGACCTGGCTGACGCCTCGAACGGCGTGAACGACGTCTTCAACTCGACGGTGAGCGTGGGCGGCATCCCGGCGGCCGGTCGCGACCCGGCCTACAGCAACACGCTCGGCTTCGACGCCGACCTGTTCGACGCCACGGTCTACGGGGGCGGGCCCTTGTCGCTGCGCCTGCACTCGATCAGCGATCAGGTTCAGCTTGGTGTCATCACGCTCTCGGCGCCCCTCTGACTCACCTGCGATGGGCGGACGGTCGCCGCGGAACGTCAGCCGGTCGGTAGTTTCGCTCCATGGCCTTTCCCGCTCGTGACGTACTGCTCGCCGACACCGGGCGAACGGGCGCCGCGCTCTGCCACGACCTGACGGCTGCCACCGACGATTGGATGCGCGGCCTGTTCGCCGACGCACTGGTCAAGGCCGGCGAACCGTCGGGCAAGATGGCGCTCGTCGCCGTCGGCGGCTACGGGCGGGGCGAGCTCGCGCCGTGGAGCGATCTCGACCTGATGCTCCTCCACGACACGCGCCGCGGCATCGAGCCGGTGGCCGAAGCGCTCTGGTACCCGATCTGGGACACGAAGCTGAAGCTCGGCCACGCCGTCCGCACGCCGAAGGAGGCGCTGAAGCTGGCCGCCGAAGACCTCGACACGGCCACGTCGTTGCTCACGGTCCGCCATCTGGCCGGCGACGAGGGCCTCGTCGAGGCGCTCGCAGGCGACGCCCGCAGGCAGTGGCGCAAGAAGGCGTCGTCGTGGCTCACCAACCTGGCCGCCGCCGTCGAGCGCCGCCAGGCCGCCTCCGGCGAGGTGGCCTTCCTGCTCGAGCCGAACCTGAAGGAGGGGCGCGGGGGCCTGCGCGACGTCCACTCGCTGTCGTGGGCGGTGGCGGCCCAGCCCGAGTTGATCGGCACCGCGCTGCTCGACGGCGACCAGGACGAGCTGCACCGCTGCTACGAGGCGCTCCTCGGTGTCCGCGTCGAGCTCCACCGGTTGGCCGGCCGGCCCACCGAGCAGCTGACGCTCGGCGACCAGGACGCCGTCGCCGCCCGGCTCGGTGTGGCCGACGCCGACGAGCTCATGGGCATCGTCGCCGCGGCGGCGCGCACGATCTCGTGGATCAGCGACGAGGCCTGGTTCCGGGTCCACAAGCGGGCCGAAGGGGGCCGGGCGTCAACCCGGCGGAACGCTCCCGTGGCCACCGGTGTGGCGCTCGTCGACGGGCAGGTCCACCTGGCCGAGGGCGCCCACCCGGCCGAGGACCCCACGCTGCTGCTGCGCGTGGCCACCGCGGCGGCCCGACACAACGCGCTCATCGACCGCGTCACGCTCGACCGGCTGTCGGCAGAGATCCCCGAGTGGACCGAGACGTGGCCCGTCGGCGCGGCCGATGACCTCGTGGCGCTGCTGCTCGAGGGGCACGACGCCATCGCCGCGCTCGAGGCGCTCGACCAGCGTGACCTGTTCACCCGCGTGTTCCCCGAGTGGAAGCCGAACCGTGCCCGGCCGCAGCGCAACGCCTACCACCGCTTCACCGTCGACCGGCACCTGTGGGAGGCGGCGGCCAACGCCGCGGAGATCGCCGCTACGGTCGCCCGTCCCGACCTGCTCGTGCTCGGAGCGCTCCTGCACGACGTGGGCAAGGGCTACCCGGGCGACCACACCACCGTCGGCGTCGACCTGGTACGCGTCATCGGGCCCCGCATGGGCTTCGACGCCTACGACACCCACGTGCTCGAACAGATGGTGCGCCTGCACCTGCTGCTGCCCGAGGTGGCGACGCGCCGCGACCTGTCGGACGACGCCACCATCTCGGGTGTCGCCGAAGCCGTGGAGGACCACCTCACGCTCGAGCTGCTCGCCGCGCTCACCGAGGCCGACTCGAAAGCCACGGGCACCTCGGCGTGGAGCGACTGGAAGGCCGGTCTCCTGGCCGAGCTGGTCGACAAGGTCGACAAGGTGCTCGGCGGGCACGACGCCACGGCCGTGGCCGGTTCCTGGCGCCTGTTCCCGTCGGAGGAGGTGCTGGCGCTGATGGCGGCCGGCGACGACGTGGTGCTCGTGGGCGACGGTCAGGTGACCGTGGTGGCCGGCGATCGCCCGGGCGTCTTCAGCCGGGTGGCGGGCGTGCTCAGCCTGCACGGCCTCGACGTGCTCGGTGCCCAGGCGCACTCCGACGATCCCGCCTCGGGCGGCAGGCCCATGGCCGCCAACGAGTTCACGGTCGCGCCGCTCAAGCACGGTCCCGTGGTGTGGGCGCCGATCGAGGAGGACCTGCGGCGGGCGCTCGCCGGCGAGCTTGCCATCGAGGCCCGCTTGGCCGAGCGGGCCCGCACGTACCGGCGCCGCAAGGTCCAGTCGGCCACGCCGGCCGAGACCTACGTCCGCATCGACAACGCGGCCTCGTCGAACGCCACCGTCCTCGAGGTGCGCGCGCCCGACGCCGTCGGGTTGCTGTACCGGATGACCAAGGCCCTGGCCGAGGTGGGCCTCGACATCCGCCACGCCAAGGTGGCCACCTTGGGCCACGAGGTGGTCGACACGTTCTACGTCCAGGCTCGCGGCGCGCGGGTGACCGACCCGTTCCACCTGCGCGAGGTCGAACGGGCACTGCTCCACGCCGTGGCCTGACCCCGGCCCCGACGATCACCGACCGTGAGGTCGGACGCACACACTGAGAGCGTGATGCGACGACGGGTGCGACGGACGGCCATGGCGGTGCTGGCGGTGTCGGGCCTGGTAGCCGGCGGTTGGGCACCGGCCCGGCCGGCTGCGGCCGACGGCCTGCCCGTGGGCTACGGGGCGACCGGTCTCACCTGGCTGTCGGACGCCACACTGGCCGGCGGGGGCCGTCACGTGCTGCCGATCGCCCTGCTCGACGACCTCGACGGCAACGCGCTGGTGCCGGCGGTCGTCGAGGCGCCCGACGGGTCGACCACGGGCACCCTGCTGCGGTTGCGCCCCGACGGTGGCCTCGACCCGAGCTTCGGCAGCGGCGGCCAGGTCCGCCTGCCCGCCGTTCCGACGGCGGTGGCGCCGCTCCTCGACGGTCGCTACCTGGTGGCCACCGAAGGGGCGTGGCTCCGCCTCTCGGCCACGGGAGCGGCGGACCCGTCGTTCACCGCGGTCCCGCCCGTGACGCCGATCTACGCGCTCGAGCCGCTTCCCGACGGGCGCACGCTCGTCGTCGGTGCGTCGGCGCTGGCGGCGGTCGACGTCGAGGGGCGGGTCGACGCATCGTTCGCCGCCACCGCCGCGCTGGCGTCGGTCCACGTCGTCGAGCTCGACGCAGTCGGGGTGGCCGCGGACGGTCGCGTCCTCGTGACCACCCCGACGGCCGCCGACGGCAGCGACCGGTGTCGCGTCGTCGCCCTCGACGGCCGCGGCCAGCTCGACGCCGGCTACGGGGCTGGCGGCGTCGCCGTCCCCTCGGTCGGCGGGGTACCGATGGCGGCGTGCGCGGCGGCGGTGGGGTCCGACGGTTCGGTCGCCGCGGTCTGGTTCGACGGGGGCCTCGGCGCCACCGTGTCGGTGCTCGACGCCGCCGGCGCACCGGCATGGGAGCGCACCGACCGCCAACCCGACGTGGTCGGCGACGCCCGTCTGGCCTTCGACGGTGCCGGGCGGCTGCTCGAGGTGAGCGCCGACGTGGCCGGCGGGTTCGTCAACGTGCGGCGGCTCACGCGCACGGGCGCCGACGACGTGTCCTTCGGCGCCGGCGGCGTCACCACGGTGGCCGGGGCCGACGCGTTCGTCGAGCCGCTCGTGCACGTGGCCGACGGCGGCGGCGTGCTGCTGGCCGGCGATGGCTACACCACCGGCGGCAGTGCCCACACCGGCATCTGGGCCACCAGCCTCGACACCGTCGCCGGCACCGGTCCCGAGCCGCCGCTGCGGGCCACCACGCGGTTCGTGCCCCTGGCGCCCACCCGGCTGCTCGACACCCGCACGGGGCTCGGCGCTCCGGCGGCGCGGCCCGGCGCGGGCGGCGTGATCGACGTGCAGGTGGGCGGGGCGGTGGGCATCCCGGCCGATGCCGCCGCCGTCGTGCTGAACGTGACGGCCACCGAGTCGGCCGGGCCCGGCTTCGTGACGGTGTGGCCGTCGGGCGGTCGTCTGCCGCTCGTGTCGAACCTCAACCTGGAACGCGCCGGGCAGACGGTGGC
>JANPGL010000266.1:0-12331 GCA_031423915.1 Actinomycetes bacterium
CCGAGCTCGGGAACCGCCTCGGTGGCGAAGTGCGAGGTGCCGTCGAAGTCGACCGGACTGGCGACCATCGTCGCGGTGGTGCCGTCGGCCAGTGGGACCTCCACGAAGCCGCCGGCCGCATGAGCCTGGGGGTCGTCGACCAGCTCGTGCGCGTGCTGCACCCGCGCCCACCACACACCCTCGCGGTCGAACGCGACGGCCCACTCGTCGCGCGTGCGGGTGGCGAGGATCCTGCCGAGCTCGGCACACACCAGCTCGGCATGGTCACGCCGGCCCTCCATCGTGGCGAAGCGCGCGTCGGCCTCCAGGTCGGGGCGTTCGATGGCCCGGGCCAGGTTCGGCCAGTGCCGGTCGCCTTCGAGGAGCAGCAGCCACACCCAGGTGTCGTCGGCGCAGCGGTAGCCGGTGAGCAGCGGGTTCACGGCGCGTCGCACCGACGCGGCGACCGTCGGCAGGCCGGCGCGCAGATTGGTGTTGATGTCGCTGCCGATCTGGTACATGCCGGAACGGAGCAGCGACGTCGACACGAGCCGCCCCTCGCCCGTGCGGTGCCGCTCGAACAGCGCAGCAGCGATGCCGCCGGCCGTGGCGACACCCGTGATGTGGTCGCCCATGCCCCCGCGTTGGTACGGCAGGTCCTCGCCGGGCAGCGTGAGCGCCGACGCGACGCCGGCGCGAGCCCAGTACGCGCCCATGTCGTACGAAGCGCGGTCGCGTTCGGGTCCGGTGAGGCCGTAGCCCGTGATGCTGGCGTAGACCAGGCGCGGGTTGTGGGCGTGCACCTCCGCCCAGCCGAGGCCGAGGCGGTCGAGCCCGCCCGGGCGGTAGTTGGTCACCAGCACGTCGGCGCGGGCGAGCAGGTCGAGCACGATCTCGTGACCGATCGGCGAGCCGAGGTCGACGGCGACGGAACGCTTGCCCCGGTTGTCGAGCTCGAACGGCGGGTTCATCGCGCCGCCGAACACCCACGCGTACCCGCGGAACGGGTCACCGGCCGGCGGCTCGACCTTGATGACGTCGGCACCCCAGTCGGCGAGGATCGTGGCGCACGCCGGCCCCGCCAGCCACAGCCCGATCTCGACGACGCGCACGCCTTCCAGCGGTCCCCCCATGACCGGTTCCTACCGCAGTGACGGCTCCCGCTCCGAATCGACGGGCGGCCGGCCGCTGGCGCGTCGTCTGTGTCTCCTCGCTCGTCCCCGCCTCAGCCGCCGACGCCCGCGACCACCACGGGTGCCGGGCGGCGCCGGTACCACTCGGGCCCGGCCCGCCAGTACGCCACCGCCACGAGCGCCAGCATGGTGGCGCCGCACGCCGAGTAGGCCGAGGTGCGCCCGTGGTGCTCGTAGAGCCAGCCGGCGCCGAGCGCCGTGAACCCGCCGACGATGGTCTGGACACCGCCAAGCAGGCCCTGTCCGGCGGCCTGTCGTTCGGCCGGCACCGTGAGCCCGACGGCCACACCCTCGCTCGACACGGTGAGCCCGTCGTTGAGCGAGTGGAACACGGCCACCACCATCATCATGGCGCCCGTCGTCATCTGGCCGTAGAGGAACATGAACAGCGCGCCGGCGCTGAGCCCCACGGTGCCGAGCCGGAACGGCCCGACCCGCTGGGCCAGGCGACCGCCGAGCGGGCCGAGCACCATGAGCGGCAGGGCGAACAGCGTGATGCCGACGTTGGCGATCCAGTCCGCGGCCCGCAGGTCGTCGAGCACCAGCACCCACAGGGCGTCGAACGTGCCGATCATCAGGAACACCGCCGCGCCGAGCGCCAGCGCACCGGTGTACGGGCGGTGGCGCAGCAGATCGAAGGCGAACCGCTCGACCGGCGCGTCCTCGACTGCGGTCTCGTCGACGCGGACGCGGACGATCACCGGGAGGCAGGCCACGGTGAGCACGGCGATGACCAGGAACGGCGCCGGGATGCCGAAGGGACCCGCCAGCGCGGCCGAGATGGCGGGACCGGCCGCGAAGCCGCCGACGTCGGCGGTGAGCAGCAGCCCGATGTTGTTGCCGAGGTGCTCGGGGTCCGCCAGGATCACGATGCGCCGGGCGGCCGGGATGGCCATGCCCGCGCCGAGCCCCATGACCAGCCGGGCCACGATCAGGGTTCCGATCCGTTCGCTCACGGCCATGCCGAGCAGACCCGCCACGTTGCACAACATGCCGAGGAACACGAGCCGGCGGGCGTGGCCGCGGTCGGCGAGCGGCGCCAGGAGCACCTGGGCCAGGAACGAGGAGAAGAAGCCGACGGCGACCAGCAGGCCGAGCGCGCTCTCGCTGATGCCGTAGTCGTCCCGGAAGTCGTTCAGCATCGTGAACATGACCCCGTAGCCGGCGGCGAACAGCGCCGTGAGCAGCCCGAAGGTGTAGTCCGTCCGACGCCCGAGCACGGTTGTCGAGCGTACCGGCCCGTGGCTGGGGCGGCCTGACCGAATTCTTCCGATCCGGCGGTCGTCGGGCACACGCATGGGGCATGCACCGTTCGTCTTCCCCCCTTTTGCCGCCACCGCCCCCCGACCCCTGGCTGGCCCTGGTCTCGCCGTGGGCACCCCCGCCCGACCCGGGGCCTCCCGGGCCGCCCGCCGAGGCCGATGCCCTTGCCGCGGCGCGGGTCGACGCCGCCCGCCGGATCGCCGCGCAGCTCGTCGACCTGAGCGGGTCGCCCGTGCGCGTGCTGGCCACCATCCGCCGCGGTGACGAGGTCGAGGTGGTGCTGTCGGCTGCGGCCGCCCCGCCGCCGGGCTGGTCGACGGCACCCGGCGAACGCCTGCTGGTGCCCCCTGGGGTCGACACGCCGACGCTGGTGGCCGCCGCCCCCGACGCGCTCAGCGATCCGGCACCGGCGCTGCTCGAGCTCGGGGATGTCAGCCTCGACGTGGTGGCGGTGGGCGTCCTGACCGTCCCGGCCGAGGTCGCCACGGTGTCGACCGTGCGCGGGCTGCTGCGGTCGCTCCTCGGCGCGCCGGCGTCGTTCGGTCTCGACGTGCTGGTGTCGGGGCTCGAGGCCGCCTGCCTGCCGCCGATAAGCCCCGTCTCGCCCGGCCGTCTGCACGCCCCGATCGAGGGCGCGGCGCTGGTGACGCTCGCCCGGTCGCTGGCCGGCACCGAGGAGCCCGTGGTCGTGGTGGCCCCGACGACGGCGCTGTCCACGTCCGACCTCGCCGCGCTGGCGCAGGACGGCATCGGCGCGGTGCTGGTGGGCGACGGGCCGCCCGACGGCTGGTACGTGTGCGTCGACGCCGCCGGCGCGCCGTCGGCTCAGCGGCGGCGGAGCGCGCCCGACTCTCGCAGCGCGGCGAGCGCGGCGTCGTCGTAGCCGACCTCGGCCAGCACCTCGTCGCCGTGCTCGCCGATCAATGGCGCCGGTCGCCGCACGTTCGACGGCGTGGCCGAGAAGCGCACGGGCATCGGCGTCTGCCGGTACGGCCCCGCATGGGGGTGGTCGACGACGGGAAGCTCGGCCATCAGCTCCTCCAGCGTGACCACCTTCGACGCGGGGATGCCGTGCTCGTCGCAGAACGCCAGCCAGTGGCCGGTCGTGTTCGTGGCGATCACCGAGGCGACGTCCTGGTAGAGCGAGTCGGCGTTGGCGATGCGGGCGCGTCCCGAGCGGATGCGGTCGTCGCCGATCAGGTCGGGGCGACCGCCCGCCCCGAACAGGTCCTCGTAGTGGTCCTGGCTGTACGGCAGCACGTTCACGAACCCGTCGGTGGTCTGCTGGGGGCGACGGTGCGGGGTCAGGATGCGGTTGTACCCAGGCGGGCCGAGCGGCGGCTCGGGCACCGCGGCCGAGCCGTGCTCGACCAGCATGAAGGCGCGTACGGCGTCGACCATGGGCACCTCGACGTGCTGACCCTCGCCCGTGCGGTCGCGATGGTGGAGCGCGGCGAGGATGGCGTAGGCGATCGTCAGGCCCGACACTTTGTCGGCGATGATGCTCGGCATCAGCATGGGCCGCCCGTTGGCCCGGCCGAGGACGTCGGCGATGCCGGTGGCGGCCTGCACGATGTCGTCGTACGCCGGAGCGTCGGCCCGCAGCGAGTCCGACGGCCACCCGTGCGCCGTGCAGAAGATCACGTCGGGGCGCCGGACACGCACGTGGTCGTAGTCGAGCCCGAGGCGGGCCAGCGGTCCGGGTCGCAGGTTGGTGACCACCACGTCGACGGTCTCGGCCAGACGCAGGAACGCCTCGCGTCCCTCCGGCCGCTTCAGGTCGAGCGACACGTTCCGCTTGTTGCGCAACAGGTTCATGCTCGTACCCGACAGCTGAGGGTGCGGCCCGGGGCCCATCACGCGGTTGGTGTCGCCCCCGATGTCCTCCACCGACACGACGTCGGCGCCGAGGTCACCGAGGATCTGGGTGGCGAACGGCCCCATGATCACCGATGTCAGGTCGAGGACGCGCAGCCCGGCGAGGGGGCCGGTGGCCGCCGGACCGGCAGCGGGCTCGGTGGGGGCGGGCTCGGTGGGGGCGGGCGACTCGGTCACCGCTGCATCCTGCCGCGCCCGGACGACTGGCCCGCACCTCGTAGCATCGCGCCATGGCCGTGATCGACCTGAACGCGGATCTGGGCGAAGGCTTCGGCGCCTGGCGCATGGGGGACGACGAGGAGTTGTTGCGCGTCGTGTCGTCGGCCAACGTGGCCTGCGGCTTCCACGCCGGCGACCCATCCATCATGCGGCGGACGTGCGAGCTGGCCGTCGAGCACGGCGTCGCCGTCGGCGCCCACGTCTCGTACCGCGACCTGGCCGGGTTCGGCCGGCGGAACATCGACATGAGCGAGACCGATCTGGCCGACGAGGTGCTCTACCAGCTCGGCGCGCTCGACGCGTGCTGCCGCGCCGCCGGCACGCGCGTCCACTACGTGAAACCGCACGGCGCGCTCTACAACCGCGCGTTCCGCGACGACGCCCACGCCGCCGCGGTGGTGGCGGCCGTGCGGTCGTTCGACCGGTCGCTCGTGGTGCTCGGCGCACCCGGCTCACGCCTGCTGGCGCTCGCCGCCGACTGCGACCTGGCCACGTGCAGCGAGGCCTTCGCCGACCGGTCGTACCTGCCCTCGGGCGAGCTCGTGCCCCGCGGCCAGCTCGGCGCCGTGTTCCACCAGCGCGACCAGGTGGTGGCGCAGTCGCTCACCATCGCGCTGGCCGGCACCGTGGCGACGGCCACCGGCGACCTGGTGGTCATGCGGGCCCGGTCGTTGTGCGTGCACGGCGACACGCCGGGCGCCGTCGCCATGGCGCAGGCGGTGCGCGACGCGCTCGAGGACGCCGGCGTGACCGTGGCGCCGTTCGCGTGACGCGCCGCGTGCTGCCGTACGGCGAGCGGGCCGTGCTGGTGGAGGTGGACGACGGCGACGAGGCGATGGGCCTCCACTCAGCGCTGGCCGCCGCCGGGCTGTCCGGCGTGGAGGAGCTGGTCCCCGCCGCCCGAACCGTGCTGGTTCGCTTCGATCCGAACGTCGTGGCCGCCGGCGCGCTCGCCGAGTCGATCGACGCGCTGCCCGCCGATGGGGCGCGACCCGACGACGGCCCCCTCGTGACGATCGACGTCGTGTACGACGGCGCCGACCTGGCCGACGTGGCCGAGCTCGCCGGCACGTCGGTCGCCGACGTGATCGCCCGCCACCAGGCACCGACGTACCGGGTGGCGTTCTGCGGCTTCACACCGGGCTTCGGGTACCTCGCCGGCGGCGACCCGGTGCTGCGCGTGCCGCGCCTGGCCACGCCGCGCACCCGGGTACCGGCAGGGTCGGTGGCCGTCGCCGACGTGTGGAGCGCCGTCTACCCGTCGCCCACGCCGGGTGGCTGGCGCCTGCTCGGCCGCACCGACGCCCGCGTGTGGGACGCCGCCCGTCAGCCACCGGCGTTGCTGGCACCCGGCACGCGCGTGCGCTTCGCGGCGGTCGGCCCATGATCGAGGTGATCGCCGCCGGCCCGCTCGCCACGGTGCAGGACCGGGGCCGTCCGGGCTACGCCGCGCTGGGTGTCAGCCGTTCGGGCGCGGCCGACCGCGGTGCGGCCGCGCTGGCCAACCGGCTGGTCGGCAACGACCGTGACGCCGCGATCGTCGAGGCGACGCTGGGCGGCCTGGTTGTCCGCTTCGACGCGCCCGCCTTCGCGGTGCTGACGGGCGCGGCGGCGCCGGCAGCGCTCGACGGGATCGGCCTGGCGATGGCCGCGCCGTTCCACGCCCGAGCCGGCGCCGTCCTTCGCGTGGGGACACCGCGGGAGGGGGTGCGCACCTACCTGGCCGTGCACGGCGGGATCGACGTACCGCCGGTGCTCGGCTCGCGGGCCACCGACGTGCTCACCGGTGTCGGTCCTCCGCCACTGGTCCCGGGGGACGTGTTGCCCGTCGGCGCGGCGTCGGCGGCCGAACTGCCCGGCGTCGACCTTGTCCCCCTGCGCGCCCCAGCCCGCCTCGTCGTGCTGCGCGTGCTGCCCGGCCCGCGACACGACTGGTTCGGTCCCGACGCACTGTCGGACGCCGCGTACGAGGTGGGCCCCGCCAGCAACCGCACCGCGCTGCGTCTCTCCGGCCCGCCGCTGCCCCGGCTCGTCGACCGCGAACTGCCGAGCGAGGGCCTCGTCCCGGGCGCCGTGCAGGTGCCGCCCGACGGTCGCCCCGTCGTGTTCCTCGTCGACCACCCCGTCACCGGCGGCTACCCGGTGCCGTTCGTGGTGTGCGACGCAGACCTCGACCTGGCCGCCCAGCTGCGGCCCGGCGACCCCGTGCGCTTCCGCCGGCGCTGAGTCATAGGGTTCGCCCGTGGGAAGGCGGGCACGGACGGCGGCGACTTTGCTGATGGCGGCCGCCATCCTCAGCGCGTGCGATCCGGGGCACCCGTTCGTCGACCTCAGAACGACGGTCCTGCTTCCCGGCGACGGCACTGCGGTCGTCCGGGTGACCACCCAGCGGCCGGCCGCTGGCACCGTGGCCGGAGCGCCCGAGGAGGCTTTCAGGACGGCGCTGGCCCTTGCCCTGGCCGAGGGTCTCCACCTTGGTGTGGTCGGTCCCGTCCGAACGCTGCCGCCCGACGCGGGCCTCGAGGCCGGCGTGCTGGAGATCACGATCGCGGCGGTGCCGTCCGCGGACGCCACCGTCCACGTCGACGACCTGCTGACGGCGGCGAAACCGTTCGGATACACCGGCTCGTCGACGGCCTTCGTGTCCCTGTGCGTCCCGTACCGGCGGGGAGCCGTCACCGGTGTGGCCGTCGAGTCGCAGCACTACGGCTCGTGCGCCACGTGGGAGGGCACCGTCGCGGATGCGGTGGCCCACCCGACGATGACGGCCCGGTTCCGCGCGCGGCGCCCACCGTGGCGGGGGCCGCTCACCATCACCGCGACGACCTTCCTCGCGACGGCGATCGTCGCCGCGCTTGCGATCTTGCGCAGGCGGCACGCGCCAGCGGCCGCGGTGGCGTCGACGGCTGCCGCGGTGACGCTGGTGACCGGCCTCGTGACGATGGCGAAGACCAGCGGCGGCAGCTGGTTCACCACGGGCCAGACGATCGACACGTACCTCGACGGGCAGATGATCGCGGTGGCGGGCGGAGCCGGGCTCGCCACGTTCGTGCTGGCAGCCCTGGCGTGGGCGCTGTTCGTTCTCGCCCGTCGCCGGAGGCTGCCGGTTCGTCCGGGTCCGTGGGGACCGCCCACCGGAGGACCGGCATGACCGCCGATGCGCCCACCGCCTCGTTCACGCTCACCCTGCGGCGGCCGCAGGGATGCCCGCGATGGCTCTGGTGGATGTCGTCCTCGCTGGCGTCGGTGACCGTGGACGGCCACACGAGCGAGAGCCGCTGGGACACCACGACATCGACCCCCGTGGATCCCGGCGGCGGCACCGTACTGATCGAGCACTACCTGAGTGGCGGCTTCGGCTGGAACCAGAAGGCCGGCGCGCGGGTGCTGCCCGGGGACCACCTCACGTACCGTGCATCCTGGTTCCCGCGGCGCCGTCGGCGGCTGTCGCCGCACCGGCCCTGACCGCACGAGACCACGAGCCGCGCGCACCCCGTTCGTTCGCGGGCAAGGGGCGCTCAAGGCCTCGTCATCGCCGATAAGACCGTCACAAGACAGCTCGTGTGTCACGAGTCGCGCGCCGAGGGAAGGGGGCAGTTCCCACCAGCGGAGGTCTCGTGCTCTCTTCCCCATCCGTTCGACGGCGACTGGTCGCCGCGGTCGGCGTGCTCTCGATCGGCGCCACCAGCGCACTCTCCCTCGTCGCAGCGCCGTCGGCCGTCGCCGCAACCCGCACCTACCCGGTCGGTCTGAAGACCTCGCCGGCCCTCGCCGTGGCTCGCCACACGGGCCCGATGGCGGGCGCCACCACCGAGCCTCCGCCGGCCAGCGTCGACCTGACCCCGTGGGCGGTGCCGGCGGGTGACCAGGGCCAGATCGGGTCGTGCGCGTCATGGACGGTCGGCTACACGATCAGCGGCTGGTACGCCCGCAAGCAGGGTCAGACGGGCCACCCGTACGCGCCGATGTTCCTGTACACCCAGCAGACCAACGGCCAGGGCGGCGGCCAGTACGGCACCACGTTCTACGGCAACCTGTCGCTCGAGCAGAACGGCGGCGTCGACACCCTGGCCGACTTCACCCAGGGCAACTACAACCCGAGCACCGTACCGACCGCGGCGGAGAAGGCCAACGCGCTCAAGTACAAGCTCACCGGATGGACGACGCTGTACTACTCGCAGCAGCAGTCCGCCTCGATCGGCCAGGGCGCCATCAAGGACGCGCTCGCCCACGGCCGGCCGGTGGCGCTGGGCATGGACGTCTACACGAACTTCTTCAACGTGCGCGCCAACAACGACCACTACGACGCCGTCTCGGGCTCGTTCGCCGGCCGTCACGCGGTGACGATCCTGGCCTACGACAGCTACGGCGTGAAGATCGAGAACTCGTGGAGCGCCTACTGGGGCAACCAGGGCTTCGCCTGGTTGTCGTGGGGCTTCGTGGCCGCCCACACGAGCGAGGCCTACTCGGTCGATGGGTTCACCGCGCCCCAGGCCGGGCCGGCGCCGACGCTCACCTCGATCAGCGCGTCGAGCGGGCCGTGGACCGGCGGCGGCACCGTGACCCTGCGGGGCACGAACCTGGCCGGCGCCGCCGTCACCTTCGGCACGGTCCCATCGGCGACGGTCGCCGTTGCCGCCGACGGCACGTCGCTCACCGCCCTCGTCCCGATGGCCACCACCGGCAAGGTGGCCGTGACCGCCACGACCCCGACCGGCGGCGCCACGAACGCGCTCGACTACACGTACATGACCGCCGCACCGACCCTGACGACGCTGAGCGCCACGTCGGGCTCCAGCGCCGGCGGCGCCACGGTCACGCTCACGGGCTCCAACCTGCAGCGGTTCGGCTCGACCTACAGCGTGCTGTTCGGCACCGTGCCGTCGGCCACCGTGACGGCCGCCGCCGACGGCCGCACCGCCACGGCCGTGGTGCCCGCCGGTGCCGTCGGGCCCGTCGACGTGAAGATCATCAGCTACGGCGGTACCAGCAACGCCCTGCGCTACGCCTACACGTGGCCGGTGGCGCCCCTCGTGACGCTCACGACACCGAACGCCACGGTGGCGCCCGGCAACGTGGCGCTGTCGGGCGCGGTGCGCAACGCGAAGGGCGTCGGCTACGGCGGCCTCGGCGTGGTGCTCCAGACCCGACCGAAGGGCTCGACGGCAGCGTTCGCCAACGCGGCCACGAACGTGACGGCCGCCAACGGCACCGTCGCCTTCAGCCGCCCGATCACGGCGTCGACCGAGTACCGGTTGGCCATCGTCGGCGACGTCTTCTCACCCACCGTCGCCGTGACGGTGCAGGCGCTGGCGTCGTTCCGAAGCGTCGACCCGACGAGCGGCACGCGCAAGGGCGGCCAGACCGTCACCGTCACCGGCACGGCCTTGTGGGGCGCGGCGGTGACCATCGACGGTCGGGCGGGCACGTCCGTCGCCGTCAGCGCCGACGGCACGTCGCTCACGTTCAGGACCCCGGCGCACGCCGCCGGGACGTTCGACCTGATCGTGACGACGCCCGTGTCGTCGACCAAGGTGGCCCGGTACACGTACCGCAACTGAGTCGGCCCGGCTGGGGGCGACGGATCAGGCCGTTGCCTCGAGCACGACCGCGTCGGCCCACCAGTAGGGGTACAACCGGTGCACGGTCACCTCGCCGAAGCCGGCGGCCCGAAGCTCGGCCACCCAGGCGTCGGCCGACTGCTCGTGGGTGTGCCGGACCGTGCCCGGATCGAACTGGCCGACGAGCACAGGCATCAGGAAGCCCTGAGCCACCACGTCGTCGCCGTCGTACTCGCGCAGGCCCCGTTCGTACCGCTCGACGGCGTACGCCGCGCGGTCTCGGCTGCGGTCCACGAAGGCAGGGACGTCGAACTCGGCCAGCACCAGCCGGCCGACGCGAGGGACGAGGGCGCGGAGTACGGCGGCCCGCTCGGTGGCCGGCATCGTGTGGATGGCGAACGTCGACTGGGCCACGTCCCACCGACCGGTCGCGTCGGCGAGGAACGACCCTGCCGTGGTGGCGTGGCCATGCGTCTCGACGCCGGCGGTGGCGGCGGCGTCGACGGCCAGGGTCAGCAGCGCCTCGGACGGCTCCACCAGGTCGATCCGCTCGATCGATCCGCCGAGCACGGCACACACGACCCGCCCGTCGCCCGAGCCCAGGTCGAGCAGCGACGTCGGCGCCAGCACGCCGTATCGATCCCGCAGCCGCTGGTGCAGCGCGGCGTACAGCCCCCGGTTCGAGCCGCCGTCGATGAAGCGCTCGAACGCGTCGGGCGACGAGTAGACGTCGCCGGCGGCCTCGGCCCGCAGGTAGCGCAGCAGCGCGGCGGGCAACCGGTCGTCGGGCCGGGCGTCGGCGGCGGCCGAGACGGCCTGGAGCGCGCCCGCCCGATCGGACGCGGCGATGGCCAGCAACGCGTCGACGAGGCTCACGACGGCGACGGTAGCGGCACCGCCCAATGTGAACGCTCATCGACAACATGGGCCCAGCCGGTGACGGCGGGTCGGGCGGGTTCTTAGGGTGGCGCCATGACCGACCTCATCGACTTCGTCGCGGGCCTCCCGAAGTGCGAGCTGCACGTCCACCTCGAGGGCACCCTGTCGCCCGAGCTGAAGCTGGCGCTGGCCGAGCGCAACGGCATCGACATCGGCCAGACCACCGTCGAGGAGGTGACCGCCTCGTACGAGTTCGACTCGCTGTCGAGCTTCCTGGCCGTCTACTACCCCGCCATGAACGTGTTGCAGACCGAGGAGGACTTCTTCGATCTGGCGTACGCCTACCTGACGAAGGCGGCATCGCAGAACATCCGCTACGCCGAGATGTTCTTCGACCCGCAGGCCCACACCGGTCGCGGCGTGCCGTTCCCCACGATCATGGCCGGCCTGCGTCGCGCCGTCGTCACCGCGGAGGCGCAGCTCGGCGTGTCGTCCGGCCTGATCCTGTGCTTCCTGCGCGACCTGGCGGCCGACTTCGCCATGGCCACCCTGATGGACGCCCTGCCCTACAAGGACTGGATCCTCGGCGTGGGCCTCGACTCCGACGAGCGCGACAACCCGCCGGCGAAGTTCGCGGCCGTGTTCGCCCGGGCCCGCCAGGAGGGCTTCCTCCTCACGATGCACTGCGACATCGACCAGAAGAACTCGATCGAGCACATCCGTCAGGTCATCGAGGACATCGGGGTCGACCGCATCGACCACGGCACGAACATCGTCGAGAGCCCGGAGCTCGTCGCCGCTGCGAAGGCCAGGGGCCTCGGCCTCACGTGCTGCCCGGTGTCGAACAGCTTCGTCACCGAGGACATGAAGGCGACCGAGATCGTGAGCCTGCTGCGCGAGGGCGTGAAGGTGACGGTGAACTCCGACGACCCCGCCTACTTCCAGGGCTACCTCAACGAGAACTACGTGGCCCTCGCCGAGCACGCCGGGCTCGGCCACGCCGAGCTGGCCACGCTCGCCGCCAACGCGTTCGAGGTGGCCTGGCTGCCCGACGCGTCACGCCAGCGCTACCTGGCCGAGCTGGAGGCGTACGCCGCCACCATCGATCGCTGACGAGCCGTCGCCGCGTCGGCGCCCTCTACCAAGGCGTCTCGACGCCCGGCGTAGCCTCTTGGAGTGATGCTCGACGGGTCCATTTTCCCGCGGTGTCCAAGGGCCCGTCGAAGAACGCAAGGGCTCGGCCAACGGATCGCTCAGGCGCGCCCAGCGTCCGGAACCAAGGCCGCGTCGAGCAGTTCGGTCCATACCGTCTCTGGCTCGTTGCGCCCCGAACCCACGGGCGCACTGACCAGGAGGTCC
>JANPGL010000267.1:0-2041 GCA_031423915.1 Actinomycetes bacterium
GTCAGCAGGCTTCGAGGGCGCGGCGGACGAGGACTTTGGCGAGGTGTTCGCGGTACTCGACGGAGGCGTTGAGGTCGGCGGAGGGGGCGGCTTCGGCGGTGGCCATGTTGGCGGCGTCGGTGATGCTGGCGCCTTGGGCGAGCGCGTTGGAGACGCTGCTGGCGAGCACGGGGGTTTGGCCCATGTTGACGAGGGCGACGCCCGAGTTGCCGTTGCCGCGCCAGGCGGCGACTCCGACGATGGCCCAGTCCTGGGCGCGGCGGTTGAACTTCTGGAAGCTCCAGCCGGCGCCGTTCATCTTGGGGACGCGGATCTCGGTGAGCATCTCGTCGGGGTTCAACGCGCTTTCGAGGAACCCGGTGAAGAATCCGGCGGCGGCGATCTCGCGGGTGCCGTTGGGGCCTTGGGCGACGAGGGTGCCGCCCAACGCCAACACGGTGGCGGGGAGGTCGCTGGCGGGGTCGGCGTGGGCGATCGAGCCGCCGATGGTGCCGCGGTGGCGGACCTGGGGGTCACCGACCTGCGACGCGGCGTGGGCCAACAGGGGGACGTGCTGCTTGAGCACGTCGGAGGTTTCGACGGTGCGGTGCTTGGTCAACGCGCCGATGGCGATGTGGTCGCCGGCGTCTCGGATGTAGGAGAGGTCGCTGACGCGGCCGATGTCGATGAGCATCGTCGGGGAGGCCAGGCGGAGCTTCATGAGGGGCAGCAGGCTGTGCCCGCCGGCGAGGAACTTGGCTTCGTCGCCGGCTTCACCGATGAGGGCGATGGCTTCGGCGGCCGAACCCGCACGCTTGTACTCGAACGCAGCAGGGATCATGGTCAGTTGCCTCCGGTGGCAGCAGCGATGGCCTTCCACACGGTGTGCGGCGAGGCGGGCATGGGGATGTCGCGCACGCCGAGGTGCGACAGCGCGTCGACCACGGCGTTGATGACGGCGGGCGCCGCACCGATGGTGCCGGCCTCGCCGATGCCCTTCACCCCGAGAGGGTTGGTGGGCGACGGGGTGACGTGGTGGCCGAGCGTGATGCCCGGCACGTCGGCCGCCGAGGGCACGAGGTACTCGGCGAGCGACGAGGTGCGCAGGTTGCCGTCGTCGTCGTAGACGGCCTCCTCGAACAGCGCCTGGGCGAGGCCCTGGATGACGCCGCCGTGGACTTGGCCCTCGACGATCAGCGGGTTCAGCTGGACGCCGCAATCATCGACCGCCACGAACTTCAGCACCTCGACCGCGCCCGTCTCGGTGTCGACCTCGACGACGCAGATGTGCGTGCCGAAGGGCCAGGAGAAGTTCGGCGGGTCGTACGTGGCGTGGGCCTCCAGGTTGGGCTCCATGCCGTCGGGGAGGTTGTGGGCGCTGAACGCCTCCCAGGCGATGGCGCCCATGGCCATCGTCCGGTCGGGTGTGCCGCGCACCTGGAACGCGCCGCCCACGAGCTCCAGGTCCTCCTCGGCCGCCTCCAGCTGGTGGGCGGCGATCTTGCGGGCCTTGTCGACCACCTTGTCGCAGGCGTGCACGATGGCGATGCCACCCACCGCGAGCGAGCGAGAGCCGTAGGTGTCGAGCCCGAGCGGGCTGATGGCCGTGTCGCTGTGGAGCACGTCGACGTCGTCGGGGCTGATGCCCAGCCGGTCGGCCACGATCATCGACCACGAGGTCTCGTGACCCTGACCGTGGGGCGAGGTGCCGGTGACGACCTGGGCCTTGCCGGTGGGCAGCAGCCGTACCGTCGCGGCCTCCCAGCCGCCCGCCGGGTAGGCCAGCGATGCGAGCACCCGGCTGGGGGCGAGGCCGCACATCTCGAAGTACGACGCCATGCCGATGCCGAGCTGCTTCGTCGCCCCGGCGGCGCGTCGGGCCGCCTGGTCGGCCCTCAGGGCGTCGTAGTCGGCGATGCGCAGCGCCTCGTCGGCCGCGCCCCGATGGTCGCCCGAGTCGTAGGTGAGCCCGGTCATCGCGGTGTAGGGGAACTGCTCCTTGGCGATGTAGTTGCGGCGGCGGATCTCGACCGGATCGACGCCGACCTCGGCGGCCAGCGCG
>JANPGL010000268.1:0-52371 GCA_031423915.1 Actinomycetes bacterium
GGAGCGACCGCAGGCGATCGAACAGGCCCGAGTCGGCGTCTTCCGCCACGCCGACGGCGCCGCCCGAGAAGAGGCCGCTCACACTGGCCAGCGCCGGGATGAGGAAGTCGACGTAACGCACCGGGCCAGTGGCGATGGCGCCGCCGAACACGAAGCGGAAGATGAGCAGGAACATGATCGACGTGACCGAGCTGACCACCAGGAGCTGGGGCGTGCGGACGAACTGCAGGATGGTGCGGGTGGCGTAGGCCGACGCGGTCGTCCACACGCCGGGCGGCGAGGTGGGCGCGGTGACGGTGGCGAGGCGAGGGGCAGGGGTGGGCGTCGGGGTGATCGTGGTGGCGTTCATGCGGGGGCTCCGGTGAGGGTGAGGAACACGTCGTCGAGGGTGGGGCGGCGCAGGCCGATGTCGTCGAGGGCGATGGCGCGGTCGGCCAGCAGGCGCATGGCGTCACCCAGGCGGGCGGTACCGTCGGCCACCGGAACGGTGATGCGTCGCCCGGGCGTGTCGACGTGGGGTGCGTCGTCGCCCAGTGCGGCGAGGAGCTCGGCCGCGGCCGCCACGTCGGCGGCATGGGCGACGCGTACGTCGACCACGTCGCGCCCGGCCCGCGCCTTCAGCTCGTTGGGGGTGCCGGTGGCGATGGCGCGCCCGTGGTCGATGATCACCACGTGGTCGGCCAGCTGGTCGGCCTCCTCCAGGTACTGGGTGGTGAGCAGCACGTCGGTGCCGCCCTGCACCAGCGAGCGGATCGAGGCCCACAGCTCCATGCGCGTGCGGGGGTCGAGCCCGGTGGTCGGCTCGTCGAGCAGCAGCAGCCGCGGCGCGCCCACCAGGCTGGCCCCCAGGTCGAGGCGACGGCGCATGCCCCCCGAGTAGCCCTTCACGGGGCGATCGGCGTCGTCGGTGAGGCTGATCTCGTGGAGCACGACGTCGGCGGCGGCTCGGGCGGCACGACGATCGTGGCCGAACAGCCGGGCCACCATGACCAGGTTCTCGCGCCCGGTGAGCGTCGGCTCCACCGCGGCGGTCTGGCCGGCGAGCCCGATCACGCGCCGCACGGCGGCGGGGTCGGCCAAGGCGTCGATGCCGGCCACGCGCAGGGTGCCGCCGTCGGGCCGCATCAGGGTGGCGACGGCCCTCACGAAGGTGGTCTTGCCGGCGCCGTTCGGACCGAGGACGGCGGTGACCTTGCCGCTGGGGGCGATCAGGTCGAGGCCGGCCAGGGCATGGACGTCGCCGTAGTGCTTGGTGACGCCGACGGCCTCGATGGCCGGGGCGTCGGAATGGTGGGGTACCGGGCTCATGACGACCAGTGTGCACCGTGAACCTGGTCATCTCCTGACCAGGTTTCGTGCCACGATCACGAGGTGAGCGCCGATCGGCTCGTGGCCGTCCTCCTCGTGCTGCAGGCCCGCGGACGCGTCACCGCGGCCCAGTTGGCCGCCGAGCTCGAGGTGTCGGAGAAGACCGCCCGGCGCGACCTCGACGCGCTGGCCCGCGCCGGTGTCCCCGTCTACCCCCAGGTCGGCCGCAACGGTGGTTGGCAACTGCTCGGCGGCGCCCGCACCGACCTGAGCGGGCTCACGGCCAGCGAGGCCCGAGCCCTGTTCCTGGCCGCCGGCACGGCCAGCCTGCGGGCGACCGACGTGACCAGCGCCCTGCGCAAGCTCACGCAGGCCCTCCCGGCACCGTTCCGCGCCGAGGCCGAGGCCGCGGCGACGGCGGTGGTCGTCGACCCGACCGCGTGGGGGACCGCGGCCGTGCCGGAGCCGCCCCACCTCGACGCGCTCCAGCGCGCCGTCATCCAACGCCGCCGGATCGTGCTCGGCTACGTCGACCGCATGCGCAACCCCACGGAGCGCACGGTCGACCCGCTCGGCCTGGTGGCCAAAGGGCAGGCCTGGTACCTGCTGGCCGACACCGAGGCCGGCCGCCGGACGTTCCGGGTGAACCGCGTGCGATCGGTCGAGCTGACCGACGAACCGGCGATCCGCCCGGTCGGGTTCGACCTGGCCGCGGCGTGGCAGGACGTGGTCGACACGGTCGGCGAGCACCGCCTGCGTGTCCGGGCCACGGTCACCGTCGACCGGGCGCACGTCCACGGCCTGCGGGGCCAGTTCGGGGCCGACATGCTGTTCGCCGAGCTCGACGGGGCGACCGACGATGGCCGCGTGCGGGTGATCGTGGGCGGTCCGACCACGGCGATCGTGGCCCAGCACCTCGCCGGCTGGGGGGCGCTGGTCGAGGTGGACGAGCCCGACGAGGTCCGAGTCGAGCTCCGGCGCATCGGCCGCGAGCTGTCGCACGTCTACGGCGACTGACTTCGATTCCGGGCCCGGCCCGTCTCGTCGGTGCGACGGACGGGGCCGAGAACCCGGGCGGGCGGTCGGGGCCCGACTCACGACGGCCTTCCAGGCCCGACGCGTCTCGTCGGTGCGTCGGACGGGGCGGAGAACGCGGGGCAGGCGGTGGGCGTCAGCCCGCAGCGGTGGCGGTGGTGGTGGGCGCAGCGGTGGTCGGCGCCGGCGTGGTCGGCGGGGCCGTGGTCGGCGGCACGGTCGTCGGTGCCGGCGTCGTCGGGGTCGTCGGCGGGGTTGTCGCGGGGGGCGGCGTCGTGGCGACCGTCGGCGGCACGGTGGGCGCCACCGTGCGGGTCGTGGTGGTGCTCGCCCGCCGCACCGTCGTCGGCGTACCGATCGCCGGCGCCCGCGTCGTGGTCGTGACGCGCACCGAACCGGCCGCCGTGGTCGACGACGCGGCGCTGGCGATGTCGGCGGTCACCGGCACGGCCAGCGTCGTCGACGACGTCGAGGTCGAGGTCGAGGTCGAGGTCGAGGTCGTACCAGCGGCGGACGTCGACGGCGCGGTGCCGGCGCGGCTCGCGCCGAGCTGGGCGAGGGCGGCCGCCACCGCGGCACCGGCGGTGCGCGTGGCCCCGGCGATCCCGCGGGCCGACGGGGCGTCGCCGGCCCGGATCCCGGCATCGAGCACCGCCGGGGTGCTGGTGGCCGCCGGCGACTCGGACGTGTCCACGGGGGAGCCCAGCGCGCCGGTGGCGGCCATGACGGCGGCGGCCACCCCGATGACGATCATCATCGTCTCGACGGCGACGGCCACGGTCGAACCGTCCGCCTGGTGGGTGTCGTGCCAGACGGCTCGGCCCACGGTGACGAGCATCAGGCCGAAAAGCGGCCACACCACGGCGTGCAGCAACGGGTAGCCCGACCGAGCCACCGCCCACGCCAACACCACCGCGGTGGTGGCCGACACGGTGGCGTACCCGGCGCGCACCGCGGCCCCGTGCAGCCAGGCTGGTCCGCCGACCTCCATGCCCGTCACCTCCTTCCGATGTCGCCCGCATGCTACGAGCACGGTTGCTGCTTGCCACCGGCGGCCGGGCAGACGCGGCAGGGGCGGCGCCGCAGCGCCGCCCCCGTTCGCTCGTCTCGTGCCGCCCCGACTACTCGGCGGGCGGGGTGGTCGGGCCGCTGCCCGCCAGCTCCGGTGTGGGCGGGGGCAGGAAGCCCTCGACCGACCGGAAGCAGATGTGCTGCTGACCCGGCTTGTCCGGATCCGGTTCGACGTCGACCACGATGATCTCGCCGGCTCGGAAGTGCTTCGTGAGGATGCGCTCGGAGAGCTGGTCCTCGACCATTCGCTGGATCGCCCGGCGCAAGGGACGGGCACCGAGCAGCGGGTCGTAGCCCTTGTCGGCCAGGAAGGCCTTGGCCGCACTGGTGAGCTCGAGCCCGAGACCCTGGCTCGAGAGCTGGCCCTCGAGACGGCGGGTCATCAGGTCGACCATCTGCTCGACCTCGGCCTTCGACAACTCGTGGAACACGATGATGTCGTCGATGCGGTTGAGGAACTCGGGCCGGAAGTGGGCCTTGAGCGCGTCGTTGACCTTCTCCTTCATGCGCTCGTAGCTGACGGCCTCGTCGACCTTGGTGAAGCCGACGTTGGCCTTGCGCAGCTCCTGGGTGCCCAGGTTCGAGGTCATGATCAGGACGGTGTTGCGGAAGTCGACCGTGCGGCCCTGCGAGTCGGTGAGGCGCCCTTCCTCCAGGATCTGGAGGAGCGTGTTGAACACGTCGGGGTGGGCCTTTTCGATCTCGTCGAACAGCACCACCGAGAACGGCTTGCGCCGCACGGCCTCGGTGAGCTGGCCGCCTTCCTCGTAGCCCACGTACCCGGGGGGCGAACCCACCAGGCGGCTGACCGTGTGCTTCTCCATGTACTCCGACATGTCGAGCGCGATCAGCGAGCTCTCGTCGCCGAAGAGGAACTGGGCGAGCGTCTTGGCCAGCTCGGTCTTGCCCACGCCGGTGGGGCCCAGGAAGATGAACGAGCCCGACGGGCGCTTGGGATCCTTCAGGCCGGCGCGGGTGCGGCGGATCGCCTGCGAGACCGCCTTGATGGCGTCCTCCTGGCCGATGACCCGCTTGTGCAGCTCGTCCTCCATGCGGAGGAGCTTCTGGGTCTCCTCCTCGGTGAGCTTGTACACCGGGATGCCGGTCCAGATCGAGAGCACCTCGGCGATGGCCTCTTCGTCGACCTCGTCGAACAGGTCGACGCCCGACGCCTTGATCTCGGCCTCGCGGCGGGCCTTCTCCTCCCGGATCGACTTCTCCTGGTCGCGGAGGCGGCCGGCCTCTTCGAAGCGCTGCTCCTCGACGGCCTGCTTCTTGCGGTTCTGCACCTCGGCGAGGCGGTTCTCCATCTCGCGCAGGTCGGGCGGGGCCTGCATGCGCTTGATGCGCAGGCGGCTGCCGGCCTCATCGATGAGGTCGATGGCCTTGTCGGGGAGGTGGCGGTCGGAGATGTACCGGTCGGCCAGGTTCGCCGCGGCCACCAGGGCCTGATCGGTGATCGTGACCCGGTGGTGGCTCTCGTACCGGTCGCGCAGGCCCTTGAGGATCTCGATGGTGTGGGCCACGGTGGGCTCCTCCACCTTGACCGGCTGGAAGCGGCGCTCGAGCGCCGCGTCCGTCTCGAGGTGCTTGCGGGACTCGTCGATCGTGGTGGCGCCCACGGTCTGGTGCTCGCCGCGGGCGGGCCTCGGCTTCAGGCTCGAGGCGGCGTCGATGGCGCCCTCGGCCGCACCGGCACCGACGAGGGTGTGGATCTCGTCGATGAACAGGATGATGTCGCCGCGGGTCTTGATCTCCTTGAGCACCTTCTTCAGGCGCTCCTCGAAATCGCCGCGGTAGCGGCTGCCGGCGACGAGTGCGCCCAGGTCGAGCGTGTACAGCTGCTTGTTGCGCAGCGTGTCCGGCACGTCGTTGGCCACGATCTTCTGGGCCAGGCCCTCGACGATGGCCGTCTTGCCGACGCCGGGCTCGCCGATGAGCACCGGGTTGTTCTTCGTGCGGCGGCTGAGGACCTGCATGACCCGCTCGAGCTCGCGGACGCGGCCGATGACCGGGTCGAGCTTCTTCTCGCGGGCGAGTTGGGTGAGGTTGCGACCGAACTGGTCGAGCACCGCCGAGCCCTGGTTGGCGGGCTCGTTGGCGCCGGCGGCCTGCGCGGCGCCCGACGTCGGCTGGGCGCCGGCCGTGGGCTCCTTGCCCTGCTGCTGGCCGTAGCCCGACAGGAGCTGGATGACCTGCTGGCGCACCCGGCTGAGGTCGGCACCCAACTTCACCAGCACCTGGGCGGCTACGCCCTCGCCCTCACGGATGAGGCCGAGGAGGATGTGCTCGGTGCCGATGTAGTTGTGGCCGAGCTGCAGGGCCTCGCGCAGCGAGAGCTCGAGCACCTTCTTGGCGCGGGGGGTGAAGGGGATGTGCCCCGAGGGTGACGAGCCGCCCTGCCCGATGATCTCTTCGACCTGGCGACGCACCGCCTCGAGGCTGATGCCGAGCGACTCGAGGGCCTTGGCGGCCACTCCTTCGCCTTCATGGATGAGACCGAGGAGAATGTGCTCGGTGCCGATGTAGTTGTGGTTGAGCAGGCGCGCTTCTTCTTGCGCCAGGACAACGACACGGCGAGCACGATCGGTGAAGCGTTCGAACACAGGGAAAACCACCTTGTGAGGGACGGTGGGTGTGAAGGTCAGTGTATCGGGGCGCCTGGTCCACCAACGCGTCGGGAGACCCGACCCTCACGGCCCGACCATACGGGCCGCCCGACCGGAACGGCCCACCGGGCGTCAGGACCGGGCGAGCGGCTCGATCCTGTGGTCAACGGCCCCGAAACGACCGCCCGGCGTGACGAAGGGGTGACTTCCGTCCTCGGCGTTCTGTCCTACGCCCTTCTGTCGCGTAGCTTTGACGTCCGTGGCGACCTCTCCGCTGCTCGCCCTACCCACGATGGCGGCCGATCTCGAGCGGATCGAGGTGGCGCTCCGCCATGCCGTGCGGACGTCCGACGACTACTTGACCGAGATGGCCAGCCATCTGATCGTCGCCGGAGGTAAGCGCCTGCGCCCGGTCATGGCGGTGAGCTCGGCGCTCACGGGCGGCGGCGAGGCCAGCGACGACGTGGTGCGGGGCGGCGTGTCGGTCGAGCTGGTCCACATCGGATCGCTCTACCACGACGACGTGATGGACGAGGCCGAGATGCGCCGCTCGGTGCCGAGCGTCAACGCCCGCTGGGGCAACCACCGGGCCATCTTGTCGGGTGACTTCCTGCTGGCCCGGGCGTCGGAGATCGCCGCCAGCCTGGGCGCCGAGGTGGCCGGCCTCCTCGGCGCCACCATCGCCCGCCTGGTCGAAGGCCAGATCTCGGAGCTGCGCACCCAGTACGACCCCAGCCGTCCCGAGCTCGAGTACCTGTTCTCGATCGAAGGGAAGACGGCGTCGCTGTTCTCGGCGGCGGCGCGCATCGGCGGCATCGTCGCCGGTCTACCGCGCCACCAGATCGATGCCCTCACCGAGTTCGGTCTGGCCTACGGCATGGTGTTCCAGGTGGTCGACGACATCCTCGACCTGACCGCCACCGAGGCCCAGCTGGGCAAGCCGGCCGGCCACGACATGGTGGAGGGGGTGTACACGCTGCCCGTGCTCCACACGCTGGCCGCCGGTGGCGCCGCGGCCGGCGAGCTGCGCGACCTGCTCGGGTCGCCGCTGGCCGGCGTGGCCCTCGACAAGGCGCTGGCGCTCGTGCGCGCCGGCGACGGCATCGCCTCGGCGCGGGCGACGGCCCGCACCTACGCGGAGCGAGGCGCGGCGGCCGCCGCATCGCTGCCCGAGTCGGCCGCCAGCACGGCGCTGGCCCAGGCGGGGTACGCCCTCATCGAGTCGCTGGGCTGACCGTCGTGCCCGTCGCGTCGGTGCCCGGGGCGACGCTGAACTACGAGCTGATGGGCGCCGGGCCGCGCGTGCTGGTCGTCAACGGCACGGGATCCGACCTGCGCAAGAAGCCGAACGTGCTCGACGGGCCGATCGTGACGCGGTGCGAGGTCCTGACGTACGAGCACCGCGGCCTCGGCCGTAGCCGCGCCACGGACCTCGACGCCCAACCGACGATGACCGACTTCGGCGTCGACGCGCTGGCGTTGGCCGACGCGCTCGGCTGGGACCGCTTCGCGCTGCTGGGCATCTCATTCGGCGGGATGGTGGCGCAGCACACGGCGCTGGCCGGCGGCGACCGCATCACCCGGCTCGTGCTGGCCTGCACCTCGGCCGGCGGGGCCGGTGGCGCGTCGGCGCCCCTCCACGAGCTCTACCCGCTCACCGATCCGACGCGCATCGCCCGGATGGTGGCCTACAGCGACGTGCGCACCGAGAACGACGAGCGCCGCCGGGCCGGCCTGATCGAGTTCATGACCGGCGCCACGGCGGCCGACGATCCGGCCACCTATCCGGGCCTGGCCAAGCAGCTGGAGGCCCGCCGCCACCACGACACGTGGGACCGGCTGCCCGGCCTGCAGGTCCCCACCCTGGTGGCCGCCGGGCGGCACGACGGCATCGCCCCGCTGGCCAACGCCGTGGCGCTGGCCGCGCGCATCCCCGGCGCCGGGCTGCAGGTGTTCGAAGGCGGCCACGTGTTCTTCCTCGAGGACCGCACCGCCTGGCCCGCCATGATCGACTTCCTGGTGGCCTGACGGCCCGCGCTACTCGAGCGCCGCGGTGATGGCCGCGGCGGCGGCCCAGCCCGAGCGCAACGCGCCCTCGACGCGGGGGCCGGCGAACGCGTCGCCGGCGAGCACGAACGGGGCACCGGACGGGGCGATCCAGCACGGGTCGTCCCACGTGCGGACCGGGGTGGCGAAGCGCCAGCGCTTCAGCTGGCGCTCCACGATGCGGGCCGAGCCCAGCCACGGCGCGGCCGCAGCGACCAGTGCGTCGAGCGTCTCGTCGTGGGGCCGCTCCCACCACTCGAGCGACCAGGCCGCGTTGGCATGCATCGTCACGGCCGGCACGGGGCTCACACCCTTGGCCATGTTGTCGACGATCATCGAGAAGACGGGGTCGCCGTGCTGCACCGCGCCGGGCGCCGGGATGGCCGGAGGTCCGTCGAGCACCGCCAGCAGTGCCAGGGTGCGCTCGTAGTCGATGCGGATCAGGTCGCGGGGCAGCTCGGCGCCGGTGGTGATGGCGATCGAGAACGACTGAGGTACGGGCGCGGTGGCGATGACCGCATCGGCCTCGACTACGGACGCGTCGTCGAGCACCACGGCCCACCCCCGCTCCTCGCCCGGGCGCAGCGCGAACACCAGCGACGAGCAGCGCACGTCGAGCCCGGTCGCCAGCGACTTGGCCAGCGCGTTCATGCCGCCCCGCACGGCGTAGCGCGGGTAGCCGTCGGCCTCGGGGCCGAAGCCGCGCGACCACTCGAACACCAGGCCCTCGGCGAGCCAACGCTCGACCCGGGCCGCCAGCTCGGGGGTGCGCACCGTGAAGAACTGGGCGCCGTGATCGAACACGGCGTCGCCGATGCGGCGCGTCGCCATGCGACCGCCAGGCGACCGGCCCTTGTCGAACAGCACCACCTCGTGCCCCACGTCGCGCAGCGCGCCGGCCGCGGCCAGGCCCGCCAGGCCGGCCCCCACGACGGCCACCCGCGTCCCCGCGGCCGGGCTCACCGGAGTGCGTCCGCCGCGGTGCGGCCCGCCTCGACGCGGTGCACGAAGTCGGCCACGACGCGGTTGAACGTGCTGCCGTGCTCGACCATCAGGCCGTGGGCGGCGCCGGCGATGACGGCCAGCTCGGCGCCGGGGATGCGTTCGGCGATCTCCTCGCTGTCGCCGCGCGGCGTCAGGATGTCCTGGTTGCCCACGACCACGAGCGTCGGCACCTCGATGCCGGCGAGCTGCTCGGGCATGTCGCTGTCGTCGAGCGCCAGGATGGCCTGCACCTGCGATACGAACCCGTGCGCCGGCGCCCCCAGCAGCAGCGGCGCCATGAGACCGAGCGCCGGCGCGAAGCGGCGCAGCGAGCGCGGCCCCACCATCCAGCGCATGGCCTGCTGACCGAGGGCGCGCATGCCCTGCGTCGAGGCGATGTCGGCCCAACCGAGCAGCAGCTCGCGGCGCCACTCGTGGTTGCGGCAGGCGGTGCACGCCAGCGTCAGCGAGGCGACGCGGTGCGGGTGGCGCACGGCCAGGATCTGGGCGATGGCCCCACCCATGGACGCACCGACGATGTGGGCCGACGTCACCTCGGCCTCGTCCATCACGGCCACGACGTCGTCGGCCATGTCGAGCAGCGAGTAGGGCCCGGCCGGCTTGTCGCTCGAACCGGCGCCACGGTTGTCGAACAGGACGGTGCGGTGGCGCGGCGAGAACGCCAGCCGCTGCATCATCCACCCGGTGCGGTCGGCCCCGAGTCCCTGCACGAGCACCACGGGGGTGCGGCCGCGCCCCACCAGGGGCAGGGAAGGGATCGACTCGAACGAGAGGCGGGTGCCGTCGACGGCACGTGCGGTACCCATCACACGGCCCCCAGGGCGCTCGGCACCGAGTGGGTGACGCTGGGCCACTCGAACAGGTCGACGAGCGTGTCGCGGCTGGTGCGCAGCGGCAGGCCCAACGACGCCGCTTGCGACGTGTCGCCCAGGCGACCCTGGCGCAGCAGTTCGACCACGTGGTCCGGCACCGGTGCGCCGAAGATGTTGGCCACCAGGCGGGCCGAGTACCACCCGGGGCCGAACGTGGGCACCGGGATGCGCCGGCCCAGGCGGATGGCGTCGAGGGGGTTCATGTCGTCGTGGCCGCTCACGTTGAGCGGGCCGTCGTACTGGCGGGCGGCGGCCCACGCCAGTGCGGCGACGGCGTCGTCGAGGTGGGTGACGCTGAACGCGCCGCGGCCGCCTGGCTGGAACGGCACGGCGGGCAGGCGGAGCAGGCGCCCGAGCGGGCTCGGGATGTGCGGCCCGACGATGGGACCGAGCCGAAGGAGGGCGACCGGCACGT
Source organism: Actinomycetes bacterium (assembly GCA_031423915.1). Classification (GTDB taxonomy): domain Bacteria; phylum Actinomycetota; class Acidimicrobiia; order Acidimicrobiales; family Ilumatobacteraceae; genus JANMAT01. The sequence continues at coordinate 10,362 of JANPGL010000268.1, forward strand.
GGACTTCGCGGCCGGCGGTCAGCGCGGCCGACTCGACGTCGTACAGGATGCGCCCGAAGTGGGTCGTGGGTCGGGGCTTGACCGTCTCGTCGGGCCGGTCGACGTGGGTGCGGCCGCGCCCGTAGACCTCGAGGCCTGAGCGGACCACGATGCCCCGCAGCGTGCGCAGGCCCGCGGCGGCGACGAACACCCCGGCGGCAGCGTCGGCCGACCGGGCCGCCGCCGTGGCGTCGTTGGAGCGCGAACCGGGCTCGTACACGCCCAGGTGCACGATGACCTCGGGCTCGAGCGACCGCACCAGCTCCTCGGTGCGGCGACGGTCGTGCGGCGACACGAGGTGGAACCGGGCGCGGCGCAGGCGTCGGCGCGGTGGGCTGAGGTCGAAACCGTCGAGCTGACCCACCCACGGCTCGGACTCGAGGCGTGCGGCCAGGAGCGAGCCGATCTCGCCGCCCATCCCCGTGACGAGGACCCGCAGCCCTCCGTCGTGTCCGGTCGTTTCCACCGGTCGGAACGCTACCGGTCGGCGTTCAATGTTGTCTCAAACGTCGACGGCACCACTCGGGTGACGGCTGCCGCGGGCCGACTCTCAAGGCATGGCGGAGTTCGCGTGGAGCCGACGGTGTGATCACGGCCGCCCCCGGCGGTCGTGTCCCGAGCACGGCGCGCTGACGCAACGGACGCGCCGCCTGCAGCGCGGCGCGATGGTGCGGCTCGGTCTGGGCGCCGTGCTGCTGGGCTTCGTCACCGGCCTCCCGGTGCTGTCGGGCGTGTTCTCCCCCGCGTCCGAGGCGGCCGCGCCGGTGGCGTTGCAGGCGTTCCCGACGGGCACCCCGTGCACGTACGAGGACTCGTGGCAGGCGCCGCGCGGCACCGACGCCAACGGAAAGGCGCTCTACCACGAGGGCGTCGACATCATCGCCAAGTCGGGAACGCCGATCCTCGCCGGCGCCGCGGGGACGATCACCCGCATGAACTCGTCGAACCGGGGCGGGACGCAGCTGTACATCACGCTGCCCGACAAGACCTACCTGTTCCACGCCCACCTGTCCGCCTACGCCGCGGGCCTGAAGGTGGGCGACGCCGTGGCCGCCGGCCAGCTCGTGGCCTACGTGGGCCAGACGGGCGACGCCAAGTACTCGGTGCCGCACCTCCACTACGAGGTGCACCCGGGCGGGGGTGGCCCCGTCAACCCGTACCCGATCGTGAAGGCGGTCGACGGCTGCTACGGCAAGAAGCCCCCGGTCGTGACCACACCGACCACACCGACGACACCGACGACGCCGGCCACCACGGCGCCGGGGCGGCGCGGCAGCACGACGGTCGGCACGATCGGCGGCTCCGTCGTGCGCGGCGGTTCCGGCGGAACCGCGCCGCCGCCGCCCGACACCTCGGCGCCGCCCACGCCCGAGCCGCCGACCACACCGGTCGTGATCGGCGAGCCCGGCGGCCTGGTGCCGTTGGCGCCGAGCCGGCTGGCCGACAGCCGCGGTCGCTTCTGGCTCCACCGCCAGGCGGGCGCCGAGATCCAGCCCCTCACGGTCGCCGGCCGCGGCGGTGTCGCCACCGACGCCCGCTCGGCCTTCCTGACCTTCACCGTGGCCAACCCCACCTCGGCCGGCTTCCTGTCGGCGTTCCCGTGCGGCGGCACCGCGCCCGCCACGTCGACGGTGAACTTCGTGGCCGGTCAGACCGTCTCCAACTCGGCCCTCGTCGGTCTCGGGGTGTCGGGGTCGGGCCAGGGCAAGGTGTGCATCCGCACCAACGTGGCCACCGACGTCCTCGTCGACGTCGGCGCCTACGCCTCGACCGCCGGCCCGCTCGGCTTCGTGCCGCAGGAGCCGCGCCGCCTCGTCGACACCCGCGGGACAGGCGCCGTGGTGCCGGGGACGATCCTCCAGGTCGGGGTCAACGGGGGCGGCGCCGGCGCCGTGACCGTGAACGTCACGTCGGTCGACGCCGACGGCCCGGGCACCGTCACCGTGTGGCCGTGCTCGCAGGCGCAGCCGACCTCGCCGAGCCTCACGGTCGGTGGCGGCGACATCGTCCCGAACACGGCCACGGTCGGCCTCGGCGCCGAGGACGCCCTGTGCGTGGCCACGACGGTGGCCACCGACGTCGTCCTCGATCTCATGGGCACCTGGCAGGCGGGCGGCATACGACCGGCCGCGGTCAGCCCGGTGCGCCTGCTCGACACGCGCTCGGGCGGCACGCGGGTGGCCGCCGGCACGGTCGTCACCATCCCGGTGGCGGGCGCGGCGGGCCTGCCTGCCGACGCCACGGGCGCCCAGGTGAACATCACGTCGGTCGACACGACGGCCGACGGCTACATCACCGTGTGGCCGTGCGGACAGGCCCGGCCGACCGCGTCGAACCTGAACCCGGTGGCCGGGCGCATCCTGGCCAACGGCGCGTTGGTCGGCCTCGGCACGCAGGGAACCGTGTGCGTCTACTCACACTCGTCGACCCACCTGGTGATCGACGTGACCGGCGTGCTCGTGCCCTGAACGTGACCTTCGCCCGGCCGGACGAACGTGCCCGGCGCCCCGGCGCACCCGTAGAGTCCGCTCCGCGCGACCGACGACAGGGGACCGGCATGGCGATGGAGTATCGAAGGCTCGGACGATCGGGACTGCAGGTCAGCGTCCTCTCGTTCGGCTCGTGGGTCACGTTCGGCACCCAGCTCGACACGGGCCTGGCGCGCGACTGCATCGGCGCCGCCGTGGCCGCCGGCTGCAACTTCTTCGACAACGCCGAGGCGTACGCCGGGGGCGAGTCGGAGCGGATCATGGGCGAGGCCATCGCCGAGCTCGGCCTCGAGCGCGAGTCGTACGTCATCTCCACGAAGTTCTACTGGGGCCTCGGATCCGGCCCGAACCGCAAGAACACGCTGAACCGCAAGTACCTGCTGTCGGCCATCGACGGCTCGCTCGAACGCATGGGCCTCGACTACATCGACCTCGTCTTCTGCCATCGGGCCGACCCGAACACGCCGATCGAGGAGACGGTGTGGGCGATGCACGACATGATCGAGCGCGGCGCCGCCCTGTACTGGGGCACGTCGGAGTGGACGGCCGACGAGATCCGTGCCGCCATCGAGATCGCCGAGCGCCACCACCTGCGCAAGCCCGTGATGGAGCAGCCCCAGTACAACCTGCTGGAGCGCCGCCGGGTCGAGAAGGAGTACGCCCGCCTCTACGAGGACCACGGCCTCGGCACCACGATCTGGAGCCCCCTGGCGTCGGGCCTGCTCACCGGCAAGTACATCGACGGCGTGCCCGAGGGCTCGCGTGCCGACCTGCCCGGGTACGAGTGGTTGAGGCCGCGCCTCACCGACACCAACAGCACCGCCAAGGTGACGGGCATCAAAGCGGTGGCCGACCGGCTCGGCGTGCCCATGGCGCAGCTCGCCATCGCCTGGTGCGCCAAGAACCCCAACGTGTCGACGGTGATCACCGGCGCCAGCCGGCCCGAGCAGGTCGTGCAGAACTTCGGTGCGCTCGACGTCATGCCGCTGCTCACCCCCGAGGTGATGGCGGAGCTCGACCGGATCACCCGGTAAACCCGCCGTGACGAGCCCCATCGCCGCTTCGGCCGGTCGGCTGCCCGGCCGACTCACCTACAAGCACGTGGTCGCCGTGGCCTTCGTGCTCGGGCTGTTCATGGACATCCTCGACACGACGATCGTGAACGTGGCGCTCCCCGACCTCGCCCGCGAGTTCAACGCCTCCACGAACACCATCGAATGGGTGGTCACCGGCTACCTGCTCAGCCTGGCGTTGTGGATCCCGGCCTCGGGCTGGCTGGGCGACCGGTTCGGCACGAAGAAGGTGTTCATCTTCGCGCTGGTCATGTTCACGCTCGCCTCGGCGTTGTGCGGGGCGGCCTGGAACATCGAGAGCCTGGTGGCCTTCCGCGTCCTGCAGGGTGTGGGCGGCGGCATGCTGACCCCGGTCGGCACGGCCATGCTCTACCGGGCCTACCCGCCCGAGGAGCGGGCCCGGGCGTCGTCGATCCTGTCGATGGTGACGGTGCTGGCACCGGCCATCGGTCCGGTGCTCGGCGGTGTCCTCGTCGAGAAGGCGTCGTGGCGGTGGATCTTCTACGTGAACCTGCCCATCGGTGTCGTCGGTGTGGTGTTCTCGGCGCTCTACCTGCGTGAGCATCGGGAGCCTTCCGCTCTCGGCTTCGACGTCTACGGCTTCCTGCTGGCCGGCGGGGCGCTCGCCGCGCTCCTCTTCGGGTTGGCCGAGGGACCGTCGAAGGGCTGGGCGTCCACGATCGTCATCGGGTCGCTGGCGGCCGGCGCCGTGCTGGCGGTGGCGTTGGTGATGGTGGAGCTGCGGGTGCCCAACCCGATGCTCGACCTGCGCCTGCTGGCGGCCCGGTCGTTCCGGACGCCGAACCTGGTGTCGTTCGCGTCGTACGGCTCGCTCATCGGCGTGCTGTTCCTCCTGCCCCAGTACCTGCAGGGTCCCCGCGGCCTCAGCCCGATCGAATCGGGCCTGACGACGTTCCCGCAGGCGTTCGGCGTGCTGATCATGGCCCGGTTGGTGGGCGCCAAGCTGTATCCGATCGTCGGCCCCCGGCGCCTGGCCATGCTCGGCACGGGTGGCGTGGCGGTCGTGACGTCGATGTTCCTGTTCGTCGGGCTCGAGACCAGCCCGTGGTGGATCCGCCTCCTCATGTTCTCGCGCGGCCTGTGCATCGGCTTCGTGTTCATCCCGGTTCAGGCCGCGGCGTTCGCCCGGGTGCCGTTGCCCTCCACCGGCCGGGCGTCGGCCCTGTTCCAGGTGCAGCGCCAGGTCGGTGCCGCCGTCGGCGTGGCCGTGCTGGCCACGGTGTACGTCGAGCGGCTGAAGGCCTACGGCGTCTCGACGCGTGGCGGCGGTGCGGCGGCGGCCGGCGTGGCCACCGGCTGGACGAAGGCGTTCCACCAGTCCGTCGCGGTGGCCGCGGTGCTGGGTGTGGTCGCCATGGCTGCGGCGTTCTTCATCAACGACGACGACGCCGCGCCCACCATGAGGCGGACGCCCAAGAAGACCGTCGGCAACCCCGCCTGACCCGCCCGGGCCGGCATCAGGCATCCGAGGGTGCGGCCGGAGGTGCCCCGCCCCTAGGCTCGCAGGAACGACGGACGGTCCAGGAGGAATCGCCATGCTCGACTACGTGATCCGCGGCGGCACGATCGTGGACGGCACCGGCTCAACGGGCGTCGTCGGCGACGTGAGCGTGCAGGACGGCAAGCTCGTCCAGGTGGGCGGCACCGTCACCGACGCGACGCGCCAGACGATCGACGCCGCCGGCGCCATCGTCACGCCGGGCTGGGTCGACGTGCACACCCACTACGACGGTCAGGTGTCGTGGGACGACGCCATGGACCCCTCCGCCGGCAACGGCGCCACCACGATCGTGATGGGCAACTGCGGCGTCGGCTTCGCCCCCGTGCGACCGGGCCAGGAGAAGACCCTCATCGAGCTGATGGAGGGTGTGGAGGACATCCCCGGAACCGCGCTCTACGAGGGCATCGAGTGGGGGCGGTGGGAGAGCTTCGCCGACTACATGGACTACATCTCGTCCCGGTCGTACGCCCTCGACATCGGCGCCCAGATCGCCCACGGAGCGGTGCGCTACTACGTGATGGGCGAGCGCGGCGCCGCCAACGAGGACGCCACGGCCCACGACATGGCCGAGATGGCCCGGCTGGTGGCCGAGGCCATCGATGCCGGCGCGCTCGGCTTCTCGACCTCGCGCACCATCGGCCACCGCTCGCTGTGGGGCGCGCCGGTGCCCGGCACGTTCGCAGCCGACGAGGAGCTGCTGGCCATCGCCCGCGCCATGGGCGGCGTCGGCAAGGGCGTGTTCGAGATGATCCCGGCCGGCACGGTGGGCAAGCTCGAGGCGCTCGGCGGCGAACGGACGACCCCCGAGGACGAGCTCGATCTGATGGACCGGGTGTCGCGCGCCGGCGGTCGTCCGGTGACCTTCACCCTCGTCCAGTCGCCCGACTACGCGCCCGACACGTGGCGCAAGCTTCTCGCCGCCACGCTCGAAGCCAACGCGACGGGCGCCAGGCTGTACCCGCAGGTGTCGTCGCGCCCGATCGGGCTGGTCACCGGGCTCACCGGCTACCACGCGTTCCAGCGCCGCCCCACCTACATGGCCATGGCGCACCTGCCGCTGGCCGAGCGCGTGCGCGAGATGGCCAAGCCCGAGGTGAAGGCCGCCATCCTGGCCGAGCCCGACGTGCGCGTGGAAGAGCCGGGCTCGATGGCCAACGTGTACGGCCTCATGCAGCGCGCCGCGCTGATCGTGTACCCGCTGGCCGACCCGGTGAACTACGAGCCGGAGTGGAGCGACAGCCTGGGTGCCCGTGCCGCGGCGCGGGGCGAGGACATCCTGTCGGTCCTCTACGACTTCCTGCTGGAGGACGAGGGCCGTGCCGTCGGGTCCCTGATGGGCGGCGGCGACGTCAACGCCGCGCAGGACGTGGTGCGCGAGATGCTGGCCCACCCGGCCACGGTGACGGGCCTGTCCGACGCCGGCGCCCACGTGACGCTGATCTGCGACGCCTCGATGCCCACGACCCAGCTGGCGTTCTGGGCCCGCGACCGCCGGCGCGGCGAGCAGCTGCCGCTGGAGTTCCTGGTCCACAAGCAGACGGCGCGCAACGCCGCGCTCTACGGCCTGGCCGACCGCGGCACCTTGGCGCCCGGGCTGCGCGCCGACGTGAACGTCATCGACCTCGATCGCCTGTCGGTGGCCCCGCCCAAAGCGCACCGCGACCTGCCGGCCGGCGGCACCCGCCTCATCCAGCCGGTCACGGGTTACGTGGCCACGCTGGTCAACGGCGTGTGCACCCGGGCGAACGACGCCGACACGGGCGAGCGCCCGGGCCGCCTGGTCCGCAGCCGCTAGGCAGCGACGCCGGGGCTCAGTGGGGCAGGTCGGGGGCCATCGACACGACGGCGCGGCCGAACGGCTCGAGCTGACGGCCGACGAGGCGCTCGATGACCGAGATGCACTGGGCGCCCTCGGTCACGAGGCCCGACCAGCGGATGAAGCCACCCATGACCCCGGCGATGCGGTCCCCCACCTCTTCGGTGTGGACGATCACCTTGGTGTCCTGGCCCATCAGCCCCTGCAGCTCGCGGTACAGCGGCGGCAGCACCTCGCGCGGGTCGTCCCACGGCGCGAAGGGGCGATGCAGGTACGGCACGCCCAGCTCGTCGTAGTTGTGGAGGTTGTGCGGCGACGGGATCATCGAGATCACGCAGCCGAACCCCTGCTCACGGATCCAGATGATCTCTTCTTGCCGACGGACGCGACGATGGTTGTTGCCGTAGCCGTCCGGACGTTCGCACACCGCGAGGCGGTCCTTGATGATCCAAGCGAAGCTGCGGGGCTGGATCCCCTGTGCCCATTTGCCCTTCAGCCGCGGTGCCATGTTGCGGCGATTCTACGCTAAGCCAGCCTTCAACACCGTAAGTCTCTGTTGGTGGCGCTCCACGCGCACACCGCCCGCGATCTCGCAGCTGCGCACGTCACCCGCGGCGACGGCGAGAACCCGCGTCACCGCGTCGGCGTCGGGTGGGTAACCGCCCAGGTGAGGGGCCAGCCAGGCACGCACGGCGCGCCGCGCCAACGCCACCGGGGCGACCGCCAGCACGGGCGCGTCGGTGACGTCGAGCGCACCCGCCAGCTCGTCGAGCAGCGAGGCGTCGTCGCGCAGGAGCGCGGCCTGGCGGGCGAGCACGGCCGCCACGTCGCGGTCCGCGAGGCGATCGAGGAGCGGCAGCAGCTCGTGGCGGACCCGGTTGCGGCGGTGGACCGGATCGAGGTTCGACGGATCGGCCACCGGCGCCAGGCCGAGGACGTCGCACAACGCCACGGTCTCGGCCCGACGCAGGCCGAGCAACGGATGACGGTCGGCGCGCATGCCGGCCAGGCCGTCGAGCCCCGCGCCGCGCAGCAGGTTGAGGAGCACGGTCTCGGCCTGGTCGTCCGCGGTGTGCCCGGTGAGCGCGTCCGCCGGCAACACGGCGTAGCGGGCCGCCCGGGCCCGCGCCTCCAGGTTGGGCCCGCGAGCGACGGTCACCCGTTCGGCCCGGAAGCCCGCCCCGAGACGGGACGCCGCATCGGCCACCACGTCGGCCTCGGCCGCCGATCCGGGCCGAAGCCCGTGGTCGACGTGGACCGCCGTGGCGGTGCAGCCGGCCCGCACGGCCAGCGCCAGCAACGCCAGCGAGTCGGCGCCGCCCGACACCGCGCAGGCCACGACCGCGCCGGACGGCGGGAAGGTGCAGCGGGTCAGCAGGTCGTCGGCCAGGCGGCTGGCGTCAGACGACCACACGCGCACCACCGACCCGGGCGAGCCACGCCTCGGGCCGACGGATCTCGTCGAGCGTCGGCAACCGGTCGACGCCCTCCCAGCACCGATCGACGGCCCGCGGTCCCAACGCGTCCTCGATGGCGGCCAGGAACGCCTCACCCTGGGCGTACTGGTTGAGCTTGGCCTCGAGGCCGAGCAGCTTCTGCGCCAGCAGGACGAGCGGGGCCTGCTGCTTGCGCCGCTCGCGCAGCACCCGGGCGAAGCGTTCGGCCGACGGCACGTGGCCCTCGCCGGCGCGGTCCATGGTCACGTCGCCATGGCCTTCGAGCAGGGCCATCAGGCCCCCGATCTGGCCGAGCACCTCCCGCTGGGCCGGCGAGGCCAGCACGGCGGCGATGCCCCCCTCGTCGAACGCCTTCATGCCGTCGCGCCGGATCGTGCGCATGCCCTGCCCGAGCACCTCGGTGAGGCCTCGGGCGTCGGGCGCGGCGAGCTGCAGCGACTGCTCGATGAGCGACAGGTAGTGATCGCGCATGAAGGGCACGCCGGTGAACTGGGCCCGGTGGGTCACCTCGTGGAGGCAGAGCCACAGGCGGAACTCGCGAGGGGGGAAGCCGAACCGCTTCTCGAGCGAGAGCAGGTTGGGACCGACGACGAACACGGTGTCGCCGGCCGCCGCGCCCTCGGGATCGGCCACCAGCAGGTCGTACTGGCCGAGGACCCGCTTCGACATCCAGCCGAGCAGGGTCCCGATCTCGGCGCCGGCGGCGACGCGTGTGGCGTGGCGGGCGATCGACCCCCCGGGTCCTGCGGAACCGAGCTTCTCGGTCCAGCGGTCGAGGTGCGGCCCGAGCAGCCGTTGGAAGGCCGCGATGTTGGCCCGCACCCAGCCGGCCCGGTCGACGACGACGGCGTTGGCCGGACCGTGCACCGAACGCAGGCCGGTCACGTCGGCGACGAGTGCCTCGGCCAACGGGACGAGCTCGGCGACGTCGGGGCCGAGGGAATCGGCGTGGTACGAACGCGACAGCTCGTCGTGACCCGCGACCTTGATCGCCACCCGTTCGGCCAGGGCCCAGTCGACCGGTCCCGCGGCCATGGCGGCGAGCGCCTCGGCCCTACGGCTCCGAGCGCTGGTTGCGCTTGGGGTACTGGGGGGACGTGACGTTCTTCAGGTAGCCGAGCACCAGGCCCACCACGGTGAGCACCGCGCCACCGAAGAGCGTGACCCCGATCCAGTAGTGCCAGACCTTCGCGGCGAGAAGCATGAACGGCACTCTATCGGGGCCTTCGCGACTGCACCCAGCTCGCCCCGGGCCGTCCGGGCGACCGGTTCGGAGCGGCGTCAGGCCGGGTCGTCGGCGCGGTCCGGCGCGGCGTCCTCGCCGAAGCAGGCGCGGATCTTGTCGAGCAGACCGGCGGGCACCTCGGTCTCGCGGGCCTTCACCCGGATGACCATGCGCAGCTCGGCATGGAAGTCGAAGGCCTGCAGGCAGTCCATGCACCCGTCGAGGTGATGGCTGATCAGGTGCTGTTGCTCCGCCGGCACCTCGCCGTCGAGGAAGCGGTACAGCTCCCGCAGGGTCTCTTCGCAGTCAGCCATGGGATCGGGTGGGCTCCGGTTCGGACACGTCGGCGGGCCTGTCGACCAGGCCCTGCTCGATGGCGAACTCGTACAACGCCTTCTGCATGGCCTTTCTTCCCCGGTGCAGTCGGGACATCACCGTCCCGATGGGGATCTCGAGGATCTCGGCGATCTCCTTGTACGAGAACCCGTCGACATCGGCCAGGTAGACGGGCATGCGGAACGCATCCGGGAGCTGCTCGAGGGCCGAGCGCACCTCGCCCTCGGAGAACACGTCCATCAGCTGGTCCTCGGCCGAGCGGCTGGCCGCCACGTGCTCGAGAGCGCCGATCCGGCGATACAGGTAGAGGTCCTCGACGTCGTCCAGGTCGCTCTCGATGGGTCGACGCTGCTTGGCCCGGTACGAGTTGATGTACGTGTTCGTGAGGATGCGGTACAGCCACGCCTTCAGGTTCGTGCCCTCGGTGAAGCTGGCGAACGACCGGTAGGCCTTGAGGTACGTCTCCTGGACCAGATCCTCGGCGTCGGAGGGGTTCCGGGTCATGCGGAGCGCGGCCGAGTACAGCGCGGGCATGTGCTCCAGCGCGAGACCCTCGAACGCAGATCGGTCGGCCATGGTCCGCCCACCTTACGCAGGGCGGACGGTCACGTGCCGTCGTGGAGGGCGGCGACGAAGCCGTCGATCGAGCCGACCATCCGCTCGAGGTACTCGGCGAACTGGCGGCGCTCGTCGAGGTCGAACGCGCCGACGACGGCGCGCATGAGCTCGCGGCGGTGGCCGACGATGTCGTCGTGCAGCCGGCGACCCTCGGGGGTGGCCGACACCAGCACGACACGGCCGTCGTCGACGCACGAGTGGCGCTCGGCGAGGCCGGTCTTCAGCAGGCGCTGCACGGCGCGCGTGGCGGTCGACGGGTCGACCCGCAGCCCGTCGGCCAGCTCGCTCATGCGCCACGTGGGCTGGCGCACCAGCAGGTCGAGCGTGTCCCACTGGCCGGGCTCAAGCAGGGTCTCGCGTCCGTCACCGAACATGTAGGCGCGCAGCGCCCCCATGGCGGCGCCCCGACGGAGCTCCTTCCAGGACCAGCCGATGCGGACCAGGAGCTCGTACTCCTCGTCGACCGGTTCGCCGGAAGCCGTTGCGGCCGGAGCGGCCGGAGCGACGGCGGGCGTGGCGTTGGCGGTCACCTTTGTAGGGTACAAGCTGTGGACACCCCCGGGGGCGAGAACGCCGGCAACCGACCGCAGACGCCGCTGGAGGCACTGGGGGTGATGGCCTCCCAGGAGGTGGCGGTCACCGATCGCCTGCGCCACCTCGAGCTGTACACGATGCGCGGCTTGCTGACCGTGCTCTGGCACGGCACCGGCGACGAGGACGCCGCCGTGGTCGCCATGGGTGGGGCCATGGGCGGCCTGCTCGGGCCCGCCGAAGGCCTCTACCACCAGCTGGGCGAGGCGCTGTCGCGCGACCACGGGATCGCCACCCTGCGCATCAGCTACCGCAAGCCGAACGACCTCGACGCCTGCGTGCTCGACGCAGCGGCAGCCGTGCAGCTGGCCGTCGGGAACGGCGCCGAGAAGGTCGTGACGTTGGGTCACTCGTTCGGCGGCGCGGTGGCCGTGCGCACCGGGGTGCTGCTCGCCGAGATGGTGGCCGGCGTGTGCACGTTCGCCACCCAGTCGGCGGGGTGCGAGATCGCCGGCGGGTTGTCGGGCCGTCCCTTCCTGCTGTTCCACGGCGACCGCGACGAGATCCTGCCGGTCGACGCCAGCTTCATCGTGCGCGAGATCGCGGACTGGGGCGAGGTGGTGGTGCTGCCGGGCGACGGCCACCTGCTGGCGCGCTCGGGCGCCGTGATGGGCGAGCGGCTGCTGACGTGGATCCCCGAGACGTTGCGGGGCGCGAGCGGGTCGGCGACATGATCACCGGGTTGGCCGGCGTGCTCGTGTGGACGGCGCCCGACCGGTGGCCGGCCATGGACCGCTTCTACGTCGACGTCCTCGGGCTGCGGCCCCGCACGCGGCGCGACGGGTTCGTGAACGTCGAGTTCGGCGCGCAGCGCCTGACGGTCACGACGCACGACGGCCTGCGCGGCCCCGCGCTCGACCCGCTGCGCATCATGGTCAACCTCCAGGTCGACGACATCGGCGCGGAGCACGCGCGGTTGTCGGCCCTGGGCGTCGCGTTCACGCGCCCGCCCGAGCAGGAGCCGTGGGGCGGGTGGGTGGCGACGTTGGCCGATCCCGACGGCAACACCCTGCAGCTGTTCCAGCTACCGGCGCCGGCCTGACGACGGCGCCGACCGGGCCGCACCGAGCCCGGCGACGAGAGGTCGGAACGCGGCGGCGTTCGCCCGGCGCGTCACCGCCCAGATCGTGCGGTGGGCCCGCAGCGGTTGGTCGGCCACGGTGACGCCGGCTCGGCCCCGGGCGAGGACGAGCTCGGGGACGATGGTGGCACCGTGGCCTGCGGCCACCAGCGCCAGCAGGGCGTCGTTGTCGGCGACCGTGCCGGTGACCGTGGGCGTGATGCCGGCGCGCGCCAGGACGCGGGCCACCGCCTCGGCGCAGCGCGTCCGGTCGCCGTTCACGAGCCACGCCGTGCCGTCGAGATCGGCAAGTGTTGTCGTCCGGGCCCGGCGGCGGGGCAGCACGAGCCGCAGCGGGTCCTTCACGACGGCGGCGTAGACGAACCGGCGCTGGCGCGGCACGGGCGCCAGGTCGTACTCCTGCACCAGCGCCACGTCGACGTGGCCGAGGCCGAGCTCGCGCAGCGCGTCGTCGTCCTCCGCCTCCACGACGGTCACGACGAACCGGTCGGCCAGCGCGGCGAGGGCGGGGGCCAGCAGCTCGGTGAGCGCCGAGGCGAAGCCGGCCACGACGACCGGCCGCGGGCCGTGGTGGGGCACGACCGCGACGCAGCGCTCCTGGGCGTCGAGCAGCTCCAGCGCCAGCGGCAGCAGGCGCCGGCCGGCCTCGTTGGGCCGCAGACGCCCGGCGACCCGGTCGAACAGCGGGGCGCCGAGGCGCCGCTCGAGCTTGGCGACGTGCTGCGACACCGCCGGCGCCGTGTACCCGAGCGCCTCCGCGGCCGCCGCCGCCGTGCCGCGCTCCACCACCTCGACGAACGAGCGCAGGTGGGCGGGATCGAGGACCATCACGACACGTTACTGCCGGGCATCCAGACCGGAACTGTTCGTTCCTGCGCGAGCTGCGCATCATCGGACGATGCGCAGCGCTCTCGATCTGCGGGGCCTGTGGGTCCCCCTCGTCACCCCGTTCACGCCCGACGACCGCGTCGACCACGACGCGTTGGCACGGCTGGCGCACCGCCTGCTCGCCGACGGCGCCGACGGCCTGGTCGCCCTCGGCACCACGGGCGAGCCGGCCACCCTGACCGCGGACGAGCGTCGGTCGGTCGTGGCCACGTGCGCCGCCGTGTGCGACGAGCACGGCAAGCCGATCATGGTGGGGTGCGGCACGAACGCCACGGCCACCACCCTGGCCGAGGTGGAGGCCTGGTCGGCCACCCCCGGCGTCGACGCACTGCTCGTGGTGACCCCGTACTACACCCGCCCGTCCGAGGCGGCGATCGTGGCGCACGTGCAGGCGGCCGCCGCAGCGAGCACGGTGCCCGTGGTCGTCTACAACATCCCGTACCGCACGGGCCGGGGGCTCGGCGCCGAGTCGCTGCTGACGCTGGCGGCAACGCCCAACGTGGCCGGGCTGAAGCAGGCGGTCGGCGCGCTCGACCACGACACCCTCGAGCAGCTCCGTCGTGCCCCCGAGGGGTTCGCCGTGCTCGCCGGCGACGACGCGTTCGCCGCGCCGATCGCGCTGATGGGCGGGGCGGGGGCCATCGCCGCGGCGGCCCACCTGGCCACGCCGGCGTGGGCGGCCCTCGTGCGCGCCGGCCTCGACGGCGATGCCGCCACGGCGAGCCGGCTGGCGGCCCGGCTGCTGCCGATCGTCGACGCCGGGTTCGCCGAGCCCAGCCCGGCCGGGTGGAAGGCGGCCCTCCACGCTCTCGGCGAGATCGCCACGCCCGCGGTGCGGCGACCCCTCACCGAGGCCGACGACGACACGGTGACCCGGCTGCTCGCCGAGCTCGCGGCGGCCTGACGCCGGGCGGCGCCGGTCCGAGTCGGCGACGACGGCGGCGACCCCGGGGCGCGGTGCGTACGATCGTCCCGGTGCCGCCGCCGTCCTTCGCCCTGTCGCGCCTGCGTGGCCGCGGCGTCGTGCGCACCGACGTCGACGGCCACCGGCCGTCGACGCCGTTGGAGCTGTTCTTCGACCTGACCGTGGTGGTCGGCGTGTCGCGGGCGGCCGATGCGCTGCACCACCAGCTCGTGGCGGGCGACCCGGTGCACGCCGTGGCCGGCTTCGCCGCCGCGTTCTTCGGCGTGTGGTGGGCGTGGATGAACTACACCTGGTTCGCCTCGGCGCACGACTCCGACGACGTCGCCCATCGGCTGCTCACCTTGCTGCAGATGGCCGGGGCGCTCGTGTATGCGGCGGGCGTGGCCCGCGCCGTCGACGACGGTTCGTTCGCCGTGCTCACCGTGGGCTACGTCATCATGCGAGCCGGCCTGATCGCCGGTTGGTTCCGGGTGGGTCGCGACCAGCCCGACCACCGGGCCCGCGCCTACGGCTACGTCGGCGGCCTCGTGGTCCTCCAGGTGCTGTGGTTGGCCCGGCTGGCGCTCCCGCCGTCGCTCACGGCCGTCAGCTTCGCCGTCCTCGGCCTGGGTGAGCTGACCCTGCCGTGGGTGGTGGAGTCCCGCAGCGGTCGGGTCGCCGTGTTCCACCCGGCCCACATCGAGGAGCGCTACGGACTGTTCACGCTGATCGTGCTGGGCGAGTCGATCCTGTCGGCATCAGCCGGGTTCCAGGCGGCGCTCGACGAGCGCGGCCTCACGGCTCCGCTCCTGGCCGTCGGGCTAAGCGGCCTGGTGGTGGCGTTCGCGGCCTGGTGGATCTACTTCGACCACCCGGGCCACCTGACGCCGACACCGGCGCAGGCGTTCCGCTGGGGGTACGCCCACCTCGGCGTGTTCGCCTCGCTGGCGGCGTTCGGGGCGGGCGTCCGCGTCGCCGCCGACGCGCTGGGCGGGGCGGGCACGGCCCGCGCCGCGGCGGTGGCCCTGACCGTGCCGGTGGCGGCCTACCTGGCCGGACTGGCGCTGGTGATGGTGATCACCGGCACGCCGGTCACCAGCGCACGCGTCGTGCCGAAGCTCGCCGGCGCGGGCGTGCTGCTCGTGCTGGGCACCGTGCTCCCGCTGGCCGCCAGTGCCGTCGCCTGTGCGGCCACCATGGCGGCACTGGCGCTGTCGATGGCGATGAGTGCCGAGCCCGGGTCAGCGGTCGCCACACGCGACGTCGGGCGGCTGACCCTAAGGGCGGGCGTCGTCGCCGCTCAGTCCTCGGTCAGCTCGCACAGCAACCGGCGGGCCCGGGCCGCGTCGGCGTGGTGGACGAGGATCCGGCACGTCGGCACCACGGTCATGCGCTGCTCGTGACTCACGAGCTCGGCCGAGCACTCCCCCGACCAGCTGGCCCGGCGGCCGGGGGCGTCGACGGCGGCGGCCGCGATGGACTCGCCTCGCAGCACCTCGAGCGCACTGGCGCCGCGCCAGCGCTCGAGCACGGCGACCTCGACGAGATCGTCGAGCGCGTCGTCGGCTCGGTCGACGAGGCGCCGGAAGAGGCCCATGCCGGCACGCTAGCCGCGGGCCACCGCTCCCCGCGTCGCCACGGCGTGGCGCTGGCGGGCGGCCGCCGCCACCAGCACGTCGAGGTCGGCGTCGCGCTCGTCGACGACGTGGTGGAACGCGCCGTCGTCGAGCGCGGTGCGATAGCCGTGGCGCACGGACCGCTCCGCGGCCCGATCGGCGGCCACCGTGGACGCCACGCCGAGCCGCGCGGCCCGGTGGTCCGCCGGTGCGCCGAGCCGCACGTGGAGCGCCGTCGGGTGCCCGGCCAGCACGAACGCGGCCGCCCGCCCGACGATCACGGCACCGGCGTCGCCGGCCGCCGCGTCGCGGATGACCTCCTCGGTCTGGTGGAAGCACCGCGTGATCACGTCGGCCTCGCTGGCCGCGCCGAGGATCTCGGGGCACGGGCTCATGCAGCCGGACCACAGCACGGCCTGGAGCAGGGGCGACGGCGCGGTGCCGTCGAGGGTGCGGGCGTCGTCGTCCGGGATGCCGAGGGCGGCCGCCACCAGGGACGGGATCTGCTCGTCGAGCACCGGTACGCCGAGCTGGGCCGCGACCCGCTCGGCGAGACGCGCCGCGTCGCACCCGGCGTCGGCATGGATCGTCACCACGACGCCGTTCGTCGGGGCCACCGGAGCCGGCCGCCCTCCGCCGAACCGGGTGACCGTGCGGGGCAGGCGGATCGCTCGGCGCCACGACAACGTGCGGGAGGGCAACGGCAGCGCCGGGATCGCAGTCATTGTCGCAGCGTGACGGCGCACCGTGAACCGACCGGAGCGGTTCGGCCAACGCCGGGTGAACGACGGGTGAAGTCGCCACGCCTTTGACGCCGCCTGCGGAATGAATGATCATTCCGACCATGGTCACCGCCACCGCCGGCAAGCGCGCCGCCATCCTCGATGCCGCGCTGGCGCTGTTCGAGGAGCGCACCTTCCACGGCACGGCCATGCCGCTCGTGGCCGAGCGCGCCCAGGTGGGCGCCGGCACCATCTACCGCTACTTCGCCTCGAAGGAGGCGCTGGTCAACGAGCTGTTCCGCACGTGGAAGACCGAGCTCGCCGGCGCGCTCGCACCGGCCGCCGGCCACGACGACGCCCGCGCCGGCTTCGACGCGTACTGGCGCGGGCTCACGGACTTCGCCCTCGCCCACCCGGCGGCGTTCGCGTTCCTCGAGACCCACCGCCACCAGCCCTACCTCGATGCCGACAGCCGGGCCCTGGCGGCCGCCATCGACGCCGACATCGAGCGCTTCATCCGCGTCCACCAGCGCCAGGGCACCCTGCGGCGCGGCGATCCCACCGAGATGATCGCCCTCACCCTCGGCGCGTTCGTCGGGCTCGTGCGGGCGGCGGCCGACGGCCGGGTCGAGCTCACCCGCCGCCGTCTGCTCGCCGCCGGCCCGACGGTGTGGCGACTCCTCGCCCCCGACGCCTGACCGACCACCGACCACCGACCACCGACCACGGACCGGAGCCCCTCATGCCCATCGCCCTCGTCACCGGTGCCTCCAGCGGCATCGGCCTGGAGCTCGCCCGCCTGCTCGCCGCCCAGGGCCACGAGCTCCACCTCGTCGCCCGCCGGGCCGACAAGCTCGACGCGCTGGCCGACGAGCTCGGCCGTGAGCGCGTCCACACCCACGTTGCCGACCTGGCGCGGGCCGGCGCGGTCGCCCCGATCGTGGCGGCCGTGCCGTCGGTCGACATCCTCGTGAACAACGCCGGCGTGGGCGACTTCGGCGCGTTCGTCGACGCCGACGTCGACAAGACGCTCGACATGATCCAGCTCAACGTCGCCGCCCTCACGGAGCTGACCCGCGCCTACCTGCCCGGCATGGTCACCCGTGGCCAGGGTCGCGTGCTCAACGTGGCCTCGACCGCGGCGTTCCAGCCGGGCCCGCTCATGGCCGTCTACTACGCCACCAAGGCCTACGTGCTCTCGTTCAGCGAGGCGATCGCCGAGGAGCTGCGCGGCTCGGGCGTCACGGTCACGGCGCTGTGCCCGGGCCCCACCGCGTCGGGCTTCCAGGCCGGCGCCGAGATGGAGGCCTCGAAGTTGGTGAAGGGCCGCAAGCTCCCTACCTCGGCCGCCGTCGCCCGCGCCGGGCTGCACGCCATGGACGCCGGCAAGGTGGTGTACGTGCCGGGCCTTCGCAACAAGGTCATGGCGTCGTCGATCCGCGTCAGCCCCCGGCCGGTCGTGCGCCGACTCGTCCACGCGCTCCAGCAGCCCGGCTGACGCCGCGCTCCCCCACCACGGGCCGGTCCCGGTGCGAGACTGCGCCGATGGACCGGTTGCGTGGCAAGCAGGCAGTGGTGACGGCGGCGGGGCAGGGCATCGGGCGGGCCATCGCCGAGGCCCTGGCGGCCGAAGGGGCGAGCGTGCTCGCCACCGACGTGTCGGTCGACGCGCTGGCCACGCTGACCGGTCCCGGACTCCGCACGGCGCGGCTCGACGTGACCGACCGCGCCGCCATCGACGCGACGATCGGCGCCCTCGACCGTCTCGACGTGCTCGTGAACTGTGCCGGCGTCGTCCACCACGGCAGCGTGCTCGACTGCACCGACGACGAGTGGGCGAACGGTTTCGACCTGAACTGCCGCAGCATCTACTGGACGATGCGCGCCGCGCTGCCGGGCATGCGGGCGCGGCGCAGCGGCAGCATCGTGAACATCGCCAGCGTGGCCTCGAGCCTGAAGGGCGTGCCGAACCGCTTCGTCTACTCGGCGTCGAAGGCGGCCATCATCGGCATGACCAAGGCGACCGCGGCCGACTTCGTGGGCGATGGGATCCGCGTCAACGCCATCTGCCCCGGCACGGTCGACAGCCCGTCGTGGCGCCAGCGCGTCATCGACCAGGCGGCCGGCGCCGGCATCACCGAGGAGGAGAGCCGTGCCGCGTTCGTGGCCCGGCAACCCATGGGCCGCGTCGGCACCCCGACCGAGATCGCCGCGCTGGCGGTGTACCTGGCCAGCGACGAGTCGTCGTTCACGACGGGTCAGGCCCACGTGATCGACGGCGGCTGGAACATGTAGGCGCGAGACTCGTAGCCATGCGGTTCCGCACCACCATCGCCGCCGGCGGCAAGAACGCCACCGGCATCCCGATCCCGCCCGACGTGCTCGACGCGCTCGCCGCCGGCAGGCGGCCGGCCGTTCGGCTCACGGTCGCGGGCTACACCTACCGCACGACGCTCGGCTCGATGGGCGGCCAGGTGCTGGCACCGCTCAGCGCCGAGCACCGCACGGCGGCCGGCGTCGCGGCCGGCGACGAGGTCGACGTCGACATCGAGGTCGACGCCGCGCCGCGCACGGTGGAGGCGCCCGCCGACCTGGCGGCCGCGCTCGCCGGCGACCACGCCGCCCTGACCACCTTCGATGCGCTCGCCCCGAGCCACCGCAAGGAGTACGTGCGCTGGATCGAGGAGGCCAAGAAGGCCGAGACGCGCGCCGGCCGGGTGGCGAAAGCCGTCGAGGCGCTGCGGGCCGGCAAGAACCGCTACTGACCAGCCGTCGAGCGGCGACGAGCCGGGGCCGCTCGTGCTCCGACGACCGCCTCGGCATCGTCCGTCCCCTCGTCCGTCGAAGTATCCCGAGCTGGGACGGCGACGGCCTTCGACGGCAGCCGGAACAGCGTCAGCGCGAGGAGGAGCACCGCCACTGCTCCCGAGCTCGCCAGGGCGTCCACCGGATCGTCGATGGCCACGAGCCGCTCGACACTCTTGATCGCCACGAACACCACGAGGGAGTCCACGAGCCGGCTCTTCAGGTCGTCGAACGAGCGGGCAACGAGCCACTGGGGCACGTCGAGATCGCCGACGAACAACTCGTACAACCCGATGGCGATGATCACCTGGACGACGGCGAGCAGGTAGCCCTCGATGACCACGAGCAACTGAACGATCGACCCGTCGTCCTCCCACCCGCCGCCGAGGAGATCGGCCACGAGCTTCACCGTCTTCGCCACCGCCCAGCCGGAGGTGACCACCGACGTGAAGGCCAGGCCGATCACGCCGACGACGGCGAGAAGCGGTGCTCGGTCGAGAATGCGCTTGACGGCCACGGCGCGCTCAGAAGTCGAACAGCTCGCCGAGGAGCGACTTGCGCTTCTTCGGTTTGCCGTACCGGTCGCCGCCGTAGCGGCGATCGTCGTCATCGTCGTCATCGTCGTCATCGCGGAACGCCGGCGCCGGCGCCGGGTACGACGACGGCCCGGGCCGGGCCGGCGCGGCGACGGAGCGGTCGGCGACGGCCATGCGGTCGATGATCTTGTCGAGCTCACCGCGGTCGAGCCACACGCCACGGCACGTGGGGCAGTAGTCGATCTCGACTCCCGTGCGGTCCGCCATGACGAGCGTGGCATCGGGGCAGGCGGGGCACTTCATCGGGAAACCTCCGGGGTACGGGCACGTAGGACGAGCTTGCGCAGCTCCTCGATCCACAGCACGCTCGACGCCACCAGGGCGCACACCGCCCACTGCGCCGGCGTGATCGAGGTCGTGGCGAACAGCCGCTGGAGCGGGCCCACGTGGGTGACGGCGACCTGCAGCACGAGCACCGAGCCGAGCGACACCCACAACCACCGGTTGCGGAGGCTGTCGCGGTGGAACACGCTCGTGCGGTCGCTGCGCACGTTCAGCAGGTTGAAGAACTGGAACAGGACGAACGTGGTGAACGCCATCGTCCCGGCCACCGTGGGGGTGCCACCCGGAAGTGCCTCGCCGGGGGCCCACGCCAACACGGCGAGCGTTCCGGCCGCCATGGTCACGGCGGCGACGCCGATGGCGGCCCGGCGCCGTCCGGTGACGATCTTCTCTTCGACCGGCCGAGGAGCGCGGCTCATCACGTCCGACGACGACGGGTCGAGACCGAGCGCCATCGCCGGAGGACCGTCCATCACGAGGTTGACCCACAGGATGGCGATGGCGGCGAAGGGCTTGCCATCGGCGAGCCCGAACAGCGCCGCCAGCAGGAACACGACGGCGAACCCGATCGTCGTCGAGAGCTGGAAGCGCACGAACTTCACGACGTTGTCGTAGATGGTGCGCCCGCGACGCACGGCGCCGACGATCGTGGCGAAGTTGTCGTCGGCGAGGACCATCGACGCCGCCTGTTTCGTCACTTCGGTACCGGTGATGCCCATGGCCACGCCGATGTCGGCGCGCTTGAGTGCCGGGGCGTCGTTCACGCCGTCGCCGGTCATGGCCACGACGTTGCCTCGATGCTGCAGGGCGGCGACGAGCCGCAGCTTGTGCTCCGGCGAGACGCGGGCGAACACGCCCACGTCATCCAGGCGACCGCCGAGTGCGTCGTCGTCGAGCGCGTCGAGCTCGGCCCCGGTCATCGCCGCGCCGGGCAGGCCGAGCGACCGGGCGATCGACGTCGCGGTCGTCACGTGGTCGCCGGTGATCATCTTCACCGAGAGTCCCGCGGCGTGCGCCTCGGCGATCGCCTGGCGCACCTCCGCCCGGGGAGGGTCGAGCAGGCCCACGAGACCGAGCACCGTGAGGCCCCCGGTCAGCGCCGCCAGCTCCAGCTCCCCCCGCTCGAGGCGGGCGATCTCGTCGGCGTCGAGGTCACGCGAGGCCACCGCCAGCACCCGCAACCCACGCCCCGCCATCTCCTCCATCGCCGTGTCGATGCGCTGGCGCCCGGCCGCGACCGGGACGGTGCCTCCTCCCACCAGCACGCTGTCGGCCCGGGCGAGCAGCACGTCGGGTGCACCCTTCACATAGGCCCGTACGACGTCGACGCCACCGCCGGTGACGCGGTGAGCCGTGGCCATCAGCTTCGTGGCCGACTCGAACGGCGCCTCGGCAAGCCGCGGGTGACGGGCCCGGAGCGAGCCGAGGTCGACGCCACCCTTGGCGGCGAGCACGAGGAGCGCCGTCTCGGTGGGATCGCCGGTGTGGTGCCAGCGCTCGCCATCGTGGCGCAGTGCGGCGTCGTTGCAGAGGACGACGGCCGCGAGCACCTCCTCGACCGCGGGATCCGCATGACCGGCGGACTCGCCGCACACCGCCTCGATCACCCCGCGCGGCTCGTAGCCCGTGCCGCTCACCCGGTGGAGGCGGCCGCCGGCGACGAGCTCGACGGCGGTCATCTCGTTCATCGTGAGCGTGCCGGTCTTGTCGGAGCAGATCACGGTGGTCGATCCGAGCGTCTCGACCGAGGCCAGGCGCTTCACGATGGCGTTGGACTCGGCCATCCTGGCGACACCGATGGCGAGCGTGACCACGGTGACGGCGGGGAGGCCCTCGGGGATGGCGGCCACGGCGAGGGCCACGCCGGTGAGCAGCATGTCGCTCAGACTCGAACCGCGGACCAGACCGATCACGACCACGGCGGCGACGATGACGGCGGCGAGCTTGGCCAGGCCGTGGGCGAGCTCGTCGAGCTGGCGTTGCAGCGGCGTGCGCTCCGTCGTGGTGGTGGCGAGCAGCCCGGCGATGCGGCCGATCTCGGTGCGCATGCCCGTGGCGGTCACGACGAGCTCACCGCGCCCCCGGGTGACGCTCGTGTGCATGTGGGCCATGCAGGCGCGATCGCCGATGCCGACCGTGGCGTCCGGCGAGGCGACGACCAGCCCGGTGGCCTTGGCCGTCGGCACGCTCTCGCCGGTGAGGACCGACTCGTCGACCTCGAGGCTGCTGGCGACGACCAGCCGGCCATCTGCAGGGATGCGGTCGCCCGCCTCGACGAGCACGACGTCGCCGGGCACCAGGTCGTCGGCCGCCACCACGTGCACGTCGCCGCCACGGCGGACGCGGGCCTGATGGACGGCCATCTGCTGGAGCGCCTCCAGGGACCGTTCCGCCCGCTGCTCCTGCACGAACCCGATGACCGCATTGAGCAGCACGACGGTGAGGACCACGATCGGCGTCTTGAGCTCGCCCGACACGAAGAAGGCGACCGTGGCGGCCGCGAGCAGCACCAGGATCAGCCGGTCGGTGAACTGGGCGGCGAGCCGCCGCCAGGCGGGAACGGGCGGCGTGCCGTCGAGCGCGTTGGCGCCGAACGAGGCGAGTCGGCCCGCCGCCTCTGCGTGGCCAAGGCCGGAGGCGGGGTCGACGTCGAGCGCGGCGGAGACGTCGTCGACGTCGAGCCGGTGCGGCGCGTCTACGGCCAGGGCGACGGCGCGGCGTGGGTGGTGAGCGAGCATGGGGACGTTCCTTCGATGACGGTGGGTCGATCGAAGGTCTCTCCCAGCCCCGGAGGGCCTCGCACACCGGACCCCGAGGGTCGTCATGACGGCGGTGCGACGCAGGGATACTCCCCTTCGCTGACCACCTTACGGAACGGCGGCTCCGATGACAACCTTTACTAGATTTGCCTTGCAGGTGATTGTCTGTCGTCGTACCGTGACGGGCGAAGGGGAGTATCCCGACACGGTGCTATCGCCAGCACGGACCTCACGGTCCCGGTAGCCCGGCTCCACGGAGCGGGAGAGACCTTCGATCGACCCACCGTCATCGAAGGAACCCACCGTGAACCGTGCCCTGCTCGCCGACCTCCAGCAGCGTCGCTGCTACCCGAGCGTCACCATCCTGCTCAACACCACGCCCGCGCCCGCGATGGCGGCCGACGACCGTCTCACGGCACTGCGGTTGGTGGAGAAGGCCGATCGGCGTCTTGCCGACGACGTGGACGGTGCGATCCGCACCGCGCTCGTCCTGAAGCTGACCGAGCTCGTGGCGGAGCAGGCGTCTCGCCGGACGACGATCGCCCTCGCCGTGTGCGTGTCGCCGGAGCACTCGGCCGTCGTCCCGCTCGGTCGGCCCGTCGACGCTCGCGTCGTCATCGACGACACGTTCGCCACGCGGGACCTGGTCGCCGACCTCAATCGCACGGCGCTCTACCGCGTGGTCACGATCAGCGACCGTCGGGTACGCCTGTTCGTGGGCGACCGTCAGCGGCTGGTGGAGGAGCGCACGCCGTCGTGGCCGCTCGAGCGGACGGAGGACCAGAACCACGGCGCGTGGATGCGCCACGTGATCGCCCGCCTCGCCGCCGAGGAGGTGACCCATCCCCTGCCGACCGTGTTCGCTGGGGTCGATCGCACGGTGCGCCACCTCCTCACCGCCGACAGCGCGGGCACCGTCGGTGTCATCGGAGGCAACCACGACCGCACGTCCCACGTGCAGCTCCACCACGCCGCATGGCCACTCGTGACCGACTGGCTCCGCGGCGACCGGGACCGGGCGCTCGCCCGGCTCGACGAGGCCCGCTCGGCCCGACGGTACGCCAGCGGCATCGACGAGATGTGGGCGCTGGCCAACGACGGCCGCGTCGAGCTCGTCGTCGCCGAGGAGGGCTACCGCGTGGCGGCGCGGCTGGGCGACCACCACCAGCTCGTTCCCGCGGACGACGCCGAGGCCCCCGACGTCGTCGACGACGTGGTCGACGACACCATCGAGCACGTGCTGCGCTGCGGTGGCGAAGCGGTGCTCGTGCCCGACGGCGACCTGTCCGCCCACGGGCGGATCGCCGGCATCCTGCGGTACTGACCTACCCAGCCCCGGCGTCGATCTCGGCGAAGACGGATTCGGCCACCTCGACCGACGACAGGCACACCGGGAACCCGGCGTACGGGATCATGTGCACGAAGACCTCGAGCACCTCCCGGCGGGTGAAGCCCTGGTCGAGTGCCCCCTTGATGTGCACCTTGAGCAGCGTCGGCCGGCCCAGCGCAGCGATGGTGGTCATCGTGATGATGCGCCGGGTCTTGTAGTCGAGCGCGTCGCGCGCCCACACGTCGCCGAAGCAGAACTCGCCGAGCATGCGGTCGAGGTCGGGACCGACGACCGGGTCGACGCGCTGCCAGCGCTGGAGGCCGGCACCGCTGCCGCCGGTCTCCTCCAGCACGCGCACGCCGGCTTCGTACCGGTCGGAATCGAACTCGATCATCGGGCTCCCCAGGGTCGGACGGCCGTGGCCGGACGCGTCAGGTGCGGCGGTGCGGGCGCACCGGCCGACGACGTGGCGGCATCGACGATCGACAGCCCCTCGTCGAGCACGCCGAGCGCCCAGTCGAGCTGATCGGTGGTGACGACCAGCGGTGGGTTGGCGAACAGGTAGCTGCCGCGCAGGTTGGCCAGCAGCCCCTTCGATGTCAGGAACGCTCGCAGCTCGCCCGCAGCGGGCCCGGTGGGGCCGACGATGGGGAACAGCTCGGCGCGCGTCTCGCGGTCGTGGACCAGCTCCATCACGGAGAACAGGCCGACGCCGCGCACGTCACCCACGCACGGGTGGCGCTCCTGCAGGGACCGCAGACCGGCGACCAGGTAGTCGCCCATCTTGGCCGAGTTCTCGATCAGCCCGTCGCTCTCGTAGATGCCCATCACGCACTTGGCGGCCGCCAGGCCGACCGCATGCGCCTGGTACGTGAGGCCGGAGCCGAACGGAACCTCGTCGATGGCCGCGGCCACGGCGTCGGACAGCACGCAGGCGCCCACCGGCAGGTAGCCGCTCGTGATGCCCTTGGCCACGGTCATGATGTCGGGGCTGACGCCCTCGTGGTCGACGGCGAACCACCGACCGGTGCGGCCGAAGCCGCTCATCACCTCGTCGCAGATCAACAGGATGCCGTGGTGGTCGCACAGCGCCCGCAGGCCGGCGAGCCAGCCGGCAGGCGGCACGATGAGCCCGTTCGAGCCGGTGACCGGCTCGACCATGATCGCCGCGATGGTGTGCGGCCCCTCCAGCTCGATGATCTGGTCCAGCTGGGCCAGATGGAAGTCACGGAACTCGGCGGCGTCCTCGATCCACGGGAACCGGTAGTGGTACGGATCGGGGATGCGCACGATGTCGCCGACGCCACCTTCCACCGGATAGCGGCGCGGGTCGCCCGACGCGGCCAGCACCCCGGTGGTGGACCCGTGGTACGAGCGGTAGCGGGTCAGGATCTTGCGCCGCCCCGTCACCAGCCGTGCCGTGCGGATGGCGGCCTCGTTGGCGTCGGCGCCGGCGAGCGTGAAGAACGCCTTGGTCATGCCCGCCGGGGTGAGGCGGGCGAGCATCTCGCCCACCTCCGCCCGGATCTCGGTGACCATGAACGGCGACACGAACGCCACCTTGGCCATCTGCTCGGCCACGGCGGCCGTCACGCGCTGGTCGCCGTGGCCGATGTTCACGCACATGGCGATGGAGTTGAAGTCCATGTACCGCGTGCCGTCACGCCCGTAGAGGTAGACGCCCTCGCCACGTTCGATGCAGAGCGGGTCGACGTGCTGGTTGCCCCACTCGAACACCGTGTACGTCTTGGCCCGATCGACGATGGTCGCCGCGTCGGTGGTCACGCTCATGGCGCTCCCAACGCGGCGTACGTCTCGGGCCGCCGATCGCGCCACACCGGCAGCTGCAACCGGGCAGCCCGCAAGGCATCCAGGTCGAGGTCGGCCATCACCACCTCCTCGGTGTTGCCGCCCTCGGACAGGATCTCGCCGTCGTAGTCGCAGAAGTAGCTGTGGCCGTAGAAGTCGTTCGGCCCCAGCGCCTCGAGGCCCACGCGGTTGTTGGTCCCCACGTAGTACCGGTTGGCGATGGCGTGCGCCCGCTGCTCCACGTGCCACGTCCGGTACGAGTGCCCGGACGTGGCCGACGGGATGAACACGATCTCGGCCCCGGCGAGCCCGAGGGCGCGTGCGCCCTCGGGGAAGCGCCGGTCGTAGCAGATGTACACGCCGATCCGGGCGAACCGCGTCTGGAACACAGGGAAGCCCAGGTTTCCCGGCTTGAAGTAGAACTTCTCGAAGAAGAACTCGCTCTGCGGGATGTGGGTCTTGCGGTACTTGCCCAGGTAGCTGCCGTCGGCGTCGATGACCGCGGCGGTGTTGTAGTAGGTGCCCATGTCGTCCTCGAACAGCGGGACCACGAGCACCACACCGAGCTCGGCTGCGAGGTCCGACATCGCCTTCACCGACGGTCCGTCGGGGATCGGCTCGGCGAGGTCGAACCACTCGGACGTCTCCACCTGGCAGAAGTACGGGCCGCTGGCCAGCTCCTGCAGACAGATGATCTGGGCACCACCGGCGGCCGCCTGACGCACGAGCGTGGCCTGGTGGTCGAGCATCGCCTCGCGGGGCGAGATGCCGTTGGTCTGGATGAGCGCACAACGCACGTTGGCCGTCATGGTGTCGGCCGCCTCACTTCTTGAACAGCACGGCGGGATCGAGGACGTCGGCCTTGAACGAGGCGCCCTTCTGGTCGGCGTCGGTGATGCCCTCCATGGCCTTCGTGCGGAAGCTCATGTCGACGGCGGCCGGGTCGGCGGCCTTCTTGAGCACCTTGAAGTTCAGCAGGATGTCGGCCGTGTTCTTGAACATGGAGTCGGTCAGGTTCAGCACGCCGTTGGTCGAGGGCCACAGCAGCTTGTTGACCTCGTTCATCTGCCACGTCTGGAAGTTCTCGGGCAGCGCCGTGCCGTTCTTCAGCACCAGGCTCACGCAGTCCTTGGCGTTGTCCCGGCAGTAGATCCAGCCCTTGGCCGTCGCCCGCAGGAACTTCACGGCCGCCTCCGGGTTGGCGGTCAGCCACTTCTTGGACGTGGCGATCGTGTCCTCGAGGGTGGCCGTGCCCTCCTTGTTGAAGTCGAACACGGAGATCTCGCGGCCGTTGGCGCCCGCCAACGCCTGGGCGTACTCGTTGTACGTCATGGCGCTGGCCAGGTCGATCTGACCGTCGAGGAAGGCGACCATGTCGAAGCCCTGGTTGAAGATCTTCACGTCCTTGTCGGTGTCGAGCGAGTTCTTGCCGGCGGTCGCCGCGAACGCCGGCTGGAAGCCGCCCCACAGTCCGACCGTCTTGCCCTTGAAGCTGGCGGCGGTGTCGAGGCCCTTGTCCTTGAACGACACGAGCCGGTAGGCGCCCCGCTCGAACGTCTGACCGATCGACACGATGTCCACGCCGGTCTCCCGGGCGGTGAGCACGGCGCCGAACTGCTGGATGGCCAGGTCGGTGTCGCCGGTGGCGATCAGCTGGATCGGGTTGATGTCGGGACCACCCGGCTGGATGGTCACGTCGAGGCCCTCTGCTGCGTAGTAGCCCTTCTCCAACGCCGCGTAGTAGCCGGCGAACTGAGCCTGTGTCACCCACTGCAGGGTGAGCTTCACCTTGGTCTTGGCGCCGCCGGCGGTGGTGGCCTTGGCTCCGGCCGCGGTGGTGGCGGAACCGGCCGCGGTCGTGCCGCTGGAGCTGCCGGAACTCGAGCTGCCGCAGGAGGCGAGCAAGAGCCCGAGCACGGGCGCGGCGGTCAGGGACAAGCGCAATCTCTTCATCGTTCCCTCGTGGGTTGTGGTGTGGGATGGGTGGGGTTCGGGGACTCGTCGGCGCGGCCGGACTAGGGCCGGCGCCAGCGCAGGAGGTAGCGGTCGGCGAGCGACACCGCGCCGAAGCAGGCCAGGCCGAGCAGGCAGGACATGAGGATCGCCGACCACATCTCGAGGGTGTGCAGGTTGGTGCTCTCCCGCCGGATGTACGAGCCGAGCGTGGTGACCCGGCCGCCGAAGTACTGGGCGATCACGGCGATGATGATCGACGTCGGCACCGCGGTCTTCATGGCCGCCATGAGGTACGGCACCGAGCGGGGCAGCACCAGCAAGCGGAAGCGGATGCCGAACCCGGCCGAGATCGAGCGCATGAGCTCGTCCTGCTCGGAGCTGCCCGAGAAGCCGCGCACGGCGTAGGCGAACACGATGGGGGCCACACCGATGGCCACGATGGCGGTCACGGCCTTCGAGGTGATGCCGAAGAAGACGGTGCAGATCGGGTAGAGCGCCACGACCGGGAGCGCCTTGATGGTGGCGGCGTAGCTCTGGAGCGCCCGCGCCAGCCAGGCCACGCGGTAGGTGACCGCGGCCACGACCAGGGCGCCGAGCGAACCGACGAGCACGCCCTTGAACGCCTCCATGAAGGTGTTGCGAGCGAACTCGAACAGCTTCGAGAAGTCGTCGAAGAACTGGCCGACGATGGCGTGCGGCGACGGCAGGAGCAGCTGCTTCACGTCCCCGATCGACACCCAGGCTTCCCAGGCGCCGACGAACAGCCCGAACAGCACGGCGGGCGCCAGGTAACGGGACAGGTCCACCTTGCGTCGGGCGGCCGGCGGAGCGGCGGCGACGGTGGCGGCGCTCACACCGGACCACCCGACACGCTGGTCAGCTCGTGACGGACCCGGCTGACGAGCTCGTAGTACCGGGGATCGTCGCGCGTCTCGGCGGTGCGCGGCATCGGAAGGTCGATGTCGATCGTGGTCGTGATGCGACCCGGCCGCGGCGACATGACCACGACCTGGGTCGACAGGAAGACGGCCTCGGCGATCGAGTGGGTGATGAACAGCACCGTCGGCGACAGCTGACGCCAGATGCTCATGAGCTCGAGGTTCAACCGGTCACGGGTGATCTCGTCGAGCGCACCGAACGGCTCGTCCATGAACAGCACGGACGGGCGCATCGAGAGCGCGCGGGCGATGGCCACGCGCTGCTGCATGCCACCCGACAGCTGGGCCGGGTAGCGGCTCTCGAAGCCGGTGAGCCCCACCAGGTCGAGCATGGCCCGGGCGGTGGCCTCGCGCTCGGGTCGGGCGACGCCCATGACCTGCAACGGCAGCATGGCGTTCTTGAGCACCGACTTCCACGGCAGCAGGTTGGGCGACTGGAAGACCATGCCGAACTCCCGACCGACCCGCGCCTCGTGCGGGTTCTTGCCGTTGACGCGCGCCGCTCCCGCCGTGGGCGTGAGGAGGTCGGCGAAGATGCGCAGCATCGTCGACTTCCCGCAACCCGACGGGCCGATGATCGAGACGAAGCCGCCCTGCACCACCGAGAGGTCCACGTCGTCGAGGGCCACGGTCTCCTCGCCGCGCGAGACGAACGTGTGGCAGAGCGCCGTGGCGGCGAGGCCGAGCGGGCGGCCGAGGGACGACGTCGGGGTGTCGACCGTGGTCGGGGTGGTGTCGACGTCGGGCACTAGAGCACCTCTCCTTGGGGACGGGACCCGGCCAGCAGGAAGCCGAGGAGGCGGATGCCGAGCACGAGCGAGCCACCCAGCACGCACGCACCGAGCGCCACGCAGTACAGGGCTCTCGGTTGGATCGTGTAGAACTGCCACGACGTGAGGATCATCACGCCGAGACCCTCCTTCGAGCCGAACGGCAGCTCGCCGACGATGGTGCCGACCACCGAGAACGCCGCGGCGGTCTCGAGACCGACCATGATGAGCGGGAGCGCGTAGGGCAGCTCCACCTGGGTGAGCACGGTCCAGCGCGACGCGGCGTAGCTGTGCAGCAGATCGAGCGAGTCGCGTGGGACCGCCTGCATGCCGCGGGCCGTGGCCACCGTGACCGGGAAGTACGTGAGGTAGGTGGCGATGGCCACCTTCGTCGTCCACCCCGTGCCGAGCCACAGCACCAACGCCGGGGACACCGCGACGATCGGCACCGTCTGGGCCGCCACGATGAGTGGGAGCAACCCGTTGCCGATCAGCTTGCTGCGGGCGATGAGCACCCCGGACGCGATGCCGAGCAGCGTGCCGCTGGCCAGGCCGAGCAGTGCGCCCCGGGCGGTCACGAGCATGTTCTTCAGCAGCAGCGGCCCGTAGGTCTCCTTCTTCGAGGTCTTCGAGCCGAGGTAGGAGACGATGTCCCAGAGGTGCGGCATCGTGCGGTCGCCGGTGTTCGTGACGAGCTTGATGCCCTCCCACAGGGCCACCGCGATGGCCAGCAGCCCGACGGCCACCACGACCTGTCGGGCGATCCGCACCGCCAGGGAGGGCACGCCGGGGACCGGCGCGCCCGCCGTCACCTCGACCACTCCCGGCCCCGCCACGGTCGCCGCCGTCACGCAGTGACCCCCGAAAGGTTGGCGGCCTTGGCCAGGGCCTCGAGCGTGGTGATCGGGTTCGGGCTGAGCGACGTGATGGCCGGCTCGGTGCAGCCGGCGTCGACCCACTCGCCGATCTTGTCGAGCGCCTGCGTCGACGTGCCGGCCGCACACACGGAGTGCACGAGCGAGTCGGGCACGAGCCGCATGGTGTGGCGCACCTGCGCCTTCGTCGCCGGCCAGGCCAGCTCGGCCTTGATGGCGTCGATCAACTCGGGATCGGCGCCGCACGTCTCGGTGATGTGGGGTTGCTGGGCGATGTACTGGGTGAGGAAGGCACGGCAGTCGTCGATGGCGCTCGCCGGATCGTGGTCGTCGGCCGACGCCGCCACCAGCTGGGGCACCTCGAAGCCGTCGAGCGATCGACCCGAGATGGCTGCGCCCTTGCGGACGGCGTCCATGGCCTCCCGGTTGTACGAGGGCGGCACCAGGAAGTCGAGCAGCACGCCGTCGGCGATCTCGCCCGACAGCTGCACCATGCCCATGCGCACCGCACCGATGTAGATCGGCACCGGGTACGAGCGGCCGTCGTCGTCGTCCGGTCCGTCGAAACGGATGTCCTCCACGTTCACGAACTCGCCGGCGAAGCTCACGAGGTTGCCGCCGAGGAGCTCCTTGCAGACCGTGATGACCTCGCGCATGGCCTTCAGCGGCTTGTGGTTCGGCAGACCAGTGCGGGTCGCCAGCGGCTCCCACCACGGGCCGAGACCGAGGCGGATGCGGCCGGGCGCCAGATCGTCGAGCGTCTTGAAGGTGACGGCCAGCAGCGCGGCGTTGCGGGTGCGGTACGGAAGGATGCCGCTGCCGATCTTGATGCGGCTCGTGCTGGCGGCGATGAGCGTCATGGGGATGACCGCGCTCTGGGCCAGGCGCCCCTCGCCCACCCACACCCCGGCGAAGCCGTGCTCCTCGGCCCACTGGGCCTGGGCCACCACCTCGGAGTAGGCCTTGGCGGGCTGACCCGACTCGGTCACCTTGCGCTGGCTGCCCGAGTTGATCATCAGTCCGAAGTTGAACATCGCTCCCTCTTCTCTTCGTTGGGAAGGTACGGGTCGGGTGTTTCGCCACCCGCGCCGTTCGGTGACGTCGATGGGAACACCGTCTGCACGATGCGACACCGAACAAACAGCGGGCGGTCAATGCAGGTACTGGCAGAGGTCGCGCTTCAGGAAGGAGCCGTCGCCGACGGTGCCGAGGTAGGACTCGCCGTCGACGATGACCTTGCCGCGCAACAGCACCTTGTCGACACGCCCGGCCACCTCGACGCCCTCGTACACCGAGTAGTCGACGTTCATGTGGTGCGTGGCCGCCGAGATCGTGCGCGATCGGGTCGGGTCGAAGATCACGAGGTCGGCATCGGATCCGGGCGCGATGGCGCCCTTGCGCGGGTACAGCCCGAACATCTTGGCGGGCGTGGTCGAACAGATCTCGACCCACCGGTTGAGCGACGTGCGGCCCTTGGCCACGGCACCGTCGTACATGAGCTCCATGCGGTGCTCCACCCCCGGCACACCGTTGGGGATGTTGCGGAAGTCGTTGCGTCCCAGCGCCTTCTGCTCCCAGCAGAACGGACAGTGGTCCGTGGCCACCACCTGCAGGTCGTTCGTGCGCAGGCCGCGCCACAGGTCGTCCTGGTGCGAGCGTGGCCGCAACGGCGGCGAGCACACGTACTTGGAACCGTCGAAGTCGGGCCGTTCGAGGTCGCTCAGGTCGAGGAACAGGTACTGGGGGCACGTTTCGGCGAACACGTTCCAGCCCTTGTCGCGCGCCAACGCCACCTGCTCGAGCGCAGGCCCCGACGACAGGTGCACGATGTACACGGGCACGCCGGCCACGTGCGCCAGCGCAGCGGCGCGGTGCACGGCCTCGGCCTCGAGCACCGTCGGGCGCGTGAGCGAGTGGTACACGGGGTCGGTGTTGCCCCGTTCGACGGCCTGCTGGCGCAGCAGGTCCATGGCGATGCCGTTCTCGGCGTGCATCATGATGAGGCCACCGTTGTGGGCGGACTGCTGCATCATCCGCAGGATCTGGGCGTCGTCCGAGTAGAGCGTTCCCGGGTAGGCCATGAACATCTTGAAGCTGGTGACGCCGTCGTCGACCAGGATGTCCATCTCCTTGGGTGACAGCTCGTCGACGCCGGTCGTCATCACGTGGAAGCCGTAGTCGACCGCGCACTCGCCCGCCGCGTTGCCGTGGTGGCGTTCGACGGCCTCGGTGATGCGCTCGCCCAGCCGTGGCACCGCGAAGTCGAGGACCGTCGTGGTGCCCCCGAAGGCCGAGGCGACCGTGCCGGTGCGGAACGTGTCGAGCACCGGGGCGATCTGGCCCTCCGAGCCGAAGTGGGTGTGGGCGTCGATGCCGCCGGGCACCACGAGGCGACCGGTGGCGTCGATGACGACGTCGGCCGACGCGGTGAACTGGCGGGACAGCTCGCAGCCCTGGCGCACGACCGCGAGGATCTGCTCGCCCTCGACGAGGACGTCGGCGGCGACCGTGTCGGTGGCGGTCACCACGGTGCCGCCACGCACGACGGTTCTGTTCACGGTCCCTCCTTCGCCGGGCCGTGCGGCCGGACGGAGCGGACCGTACGGAGCCGCCGTGTCCCGTCGATGCCACGGCCGTGAACGGCCGTCGACGGAGCACCGCCCGTTCTCTGACGCGTGCGACACCGAACAAAACGGCTGCGTGAACAGCATCGCCGGGCCTTGCCAACCGACCGGTGGCCGTGGCCTACTCTCCGGCGAACGGACGACGGCGAGAGAGGCTCGACACTGGTGGACGTGGTGCAGGCGCTGCTCGCAGCCCCGGAGCCGCACACGGCCGAGGGTCTGACCAACGCGGTCGCCCGCCTGGTGCGCGCCGGCGCGCTGCCGACCGGCACGAAGCTCCCCACGGTGCGCGAGGTGGCTGCTGCGCTGCACATGAGCCCCACAGCGGTGTCCGGCGCCTGGACCACGCTCAGCCGGCGTGGCGTGCTGCGCACGGAAGGTCGGCGGGGCACCTTCGTCATCGACCAGCAGACCGAGCCGGCGCCGCCCCGCTTCTGGCGGGCCGGCCTGGACGTGGGCGGCTACGCCCACGACCTCGGCACCGGGGTGCCCGACACCGACCTGCTCCCCGATCTCGGCGCGGTGCTCGCCCACCTGTCGACCACGGCCACGGTGAGCAACTACCTCGAACCCTCCGTCCTACCCCGCCTGCAACGCGTGTTGGCCGAGCGGTGGGCGCCGGTGTTCCCCGTCACGGCGGTGGGCATCGTCGACGGTGCGCTCGACGCGCTCGACCGGACGTGTCGCGAGCTCGTCGGTCACGGTGACCGGGTCCTCGTGGAGGACCCGAGCCTGCCCACCATCTTCGACGTCGTCGAGGACCACGGCGGCGTGCCCGTCGGCGTGCCGCTCGACGCCCAGGGCATGCGGCCCGACGCGTTCGCCGCCGCGCTGCGCGAGCACCGGCCGCGGCTGGTGATCGTCCAACCGCGGGCCCACAACCCGACGGGCATCAGCATGACGGCCGAGCGCGCCGCCGAGCTGGCCGCGCTGCTCGACGGCACCGACGCCTTCGTGTTCGAGGACGACCACGGTGCCGACGTGTCGTGGGCGCCGCTCGTGAGCCTGGCCCGGTGGCGACCGACCCACACCATCGTCGCCCAGAGCTTCTCGAAGTCCCACGGGCCCGACCTCCGGCTGGCCGCCATGGCCGGGCCCGTCCCGGTGCTGCACAAGCTCTCGGTCCGGCGCAGGCTGGGCCCGAGCTGGTCGAGCCGCCTGCTCCAGGCCGTGCTCCTCCAGCTGCTCGAGGACCCCGGCGCCGTCGCCGCCGTGGCCCATGCCCGCGTCACCTACCACGAGCGCCGTCAGCGCCTGGTCGACGCGCTCGAGCGCCGCGGCGTGGTCACCACCGGCACCGACGGCATCAACGTGTGGCTCTGCGTCGCCGACGAGGACGCGGCGCGCCGCCGCCTGGCCAAAGCGGGCATCGGCGTCAGCCTCGGGTCGCCCTTCGAGCTGACGCCGTCCGGGCGTCACCACATCCGCATCACGTGCGCCGGCCTCGACGGCGACGTCGACACGCTCGCCGACCACCTGGCGGCGGCCGCGTCCGCAGGCCGCAGCGCCACCCCGACGTGGCACGACGGCGCGGCGTGACGTGACAGCCTGGTCCGACCACCGCACCGACCACCCGGAGCATCGCTGGCCATGAAGATCGTCGTCGCCCAGATGGAGCACGAGACCAACACGTTCTCACCGCTGCCCACCCCGTGGGAGTCGTTCGGGGCGCACGGCCCACTGCTGGGCGCCGAGGCGTTGGCGGGCATGCGAGGCACCGGCACGGCCATGGGCGGCTTCCTCGCCGTGGCGGAGGCGGCCGGCGCCGAGATCGTCACGCCGATCGCCGCCTACGCCTCGCCGAGCGGACCGGTGGACGGCGATGCCTACGACCGCATCTGCGACCTCATCTGCGCGGCCGTGGCCGAGGGCTGTGACGCGGTCTTCCTCGACCTCCACGGCGCCATGGTCGTGGCCGACCGCACCGACGACGGCGAGGGCACGCTGCTCGAGCGGATGCGAGCCCTGGCGCCCGACACGATGATCGCCGTGGCACTCGACCTGCACGCCAACGTGACCGAACGGATCGTGGCCAACTGCGACGTGCTCGCGGGGTACAAGACGTATCCGCACGTCGACATGGCGCGAGCCGGTGAGCTGGCCGGCTCGATCGCCCTGCGCGCGCTCGCCGGCGAGGTGCGCCCCGTGATGGCGTGGGGGAACGTGCCGATCCTGGCCCAGACCCTGAAGATGAACACGGCCGAAGGGGCCATGAAGGCGTTCGTCGACGAGGCCCGCGCCGCCGAACTGCGCGGTGCGTTGGCCGCCAGCCCGTTCGGCGGGTTCCCGATGGCCGACATCGCCGAGGCCGGCATGTCGACCGTGGTCGTCACCGATGGCGACCCCACCTCGGCCGCAGCCGCCCGCGACCGCATCCTGCGCGCCGCGTGGGCCGACAAGGACGACTTCGTGTGGCGCGACGAGCCCCTCACCGACGCCGTCGCCCGTGCCGCATCGCTGGCCGCCGCATCGTCGGCCCACGGGCCGGTCCTGCTCATCGACCACGCCGACAACTGCGCGTCGGGCGGCACCCAGGACACCATGCACGTGCTGGCCGAAGCGCTGCGTCAGGGCCTCACCGGCATCGCCGTCGGACCGGTGCGCGATCCCGGCGCGGTCGACGTGCTCGTGCGAGCGGGGCCCGGTGCCACGGTCACGCTCCCGGTGGGCGGCGTGTTCGACCTGCCGGCCATCGGGCGGCTCGCCGAGCCGCTCGAGCTCACCGGCGTGGTGCGGGCGATGACCGACGGCGAGTACACCATCACCGGCCCGCAGCTCACCGGTGTGCGTGCCCACATGGGCCGCACGGTCGTGCTCGACACCGGGCCGGCGCAGGTGGTGATCACCGAGCGTCAGCAGGAGCCGTGGGATACCGGCGTGTTCACGAGCGTGGGCATCGACCCGACGCGGCAGCGGTTCCTGCTGTTGAAGAGCCGCATGTACTTCCGGCCCGTGTTCCTGCCGTTCGCTGCCGCCACGGTCTACTGCGACGGCGTGGGCGTCACCTCGTCGGACTGGACCCGGTTCCGCTACACCAAGGTGCGCCGGCCGATCTTCCCGCTGGACGACACCGCCGCGTTCGCCTGAACGCGGTCAGCTGTAGCGGTCGACGATCCAGTGCTCCTTGCCGATCCACATCGTGGAGCGAGCGAAGTCGATGAAGTTGCGTTCGTCGGCGACGAAGAGCGCGCTGGCGGCGCGCGCCTCGGGGTTCGTGCGCACGATCGACCGGTCGATCCACGCTTCTGCGTGACCGGTGTAGGCCTCGGCCGTCGTCCCCCGCGCCGAGCGGAGCGCGGCCTCCACCGGCGACTCGAACCGGTGGACCTGCATGTAACGAAGGTTGCCCGAGGCCGGCGTGTGGCGACGCACCTTCGGCCCGTGCTGCACGCGCCAGTAGCGCTGGGCCTCGTCGAAGCTGAGCGTCGGCAGGTGGCGGAGCGGGTAGTACAGCTTCACGACGCTGCTGCGCTCCCTGGCCACCACCTCGGGCGACGGGTTGATCTGCGGGTACTCGTGGGCCAGCCACAACGGCGACGCCGGCAGGTCGATGAACCGGCCTTCGTCCTCGAGCAGCTCCGCCCCGGCGCGACGACCTTCGGGCGTGGCGCTCGCCGCCGCCAGGTCCTCCTCGGACTCCCACCACAGCTCGGCGACGCCGTCGTAGCGCGGCTCCATCACCCCGTCGCGCCGGGCGTTCATGCGCTCGTTCATCTCCTCGTCGAGTGCATGGACCTGCACGTAGCGCTGCACGCCGAGCACCGTGGCGTTCTTGGCCACCAGCGGTGCGTGCACGTCGCGCCAGTAGGCCTGGAACTCCGCCAGCGAAAGGTGCGGCTGGCGCCGCAACAGGAAAACGAGCCGGATCATGTCGACCTCCCCCGACGCGGGACTGTACTCAGCCGACGTGGGTGTGCACGAAGGCGCACATCTCGTCGATGGCGGTGACGGCCTCGGGTGCCTCGGCACCGCTGTCGACCCAGCTGACGCCCCCAGCCGGGTAGTCGGCGGCGTACTGCAACCGCCACGGGCCGTTGAGGATCCAGATGTGCTCGGCCTCGGGATACTCGGTGATGGTCACCGGCACGCCGGCGGCGCGGGCCGAGGCGGCCAGCCGGATGGAGTCGTCGTGGCACACGTCGCGCCCGGCGGCCTGGACGAGCAGCGGTGGCAGGCCGGTCAGGTCGCGGTACACGGGTGAGTGCCGACCGTCGTACGGGTCGATGCCGCCGGGCGACAGGAAGGTGGCCGACAGGCCCTCCACCAGCTCGCGGCGGATGTCGTTGCGGTTGCGCACCGGGTCGTCGAGCGAGGGTGTGTTGAGCGCGATGTCGGCCCACAACGAGTTGAGCATCCCGCACGCCGCCATCGGCAGGCCGAGGTCGCGGCAGTCGGCCAGCAGCGACACGGTGAGCGCGCCGCCGGCCGAGTCGCCGGCGACCGCGATGCGCCCGGGCGCGACGCCGCCCGGACCGATGAGGTGCCGGTACACGGCGAGCACGTCCTCGTGGGCGGCCGGGAACGGGAACCGGGGCGACAGCCGGTAGTCCGGCGCCACCACGCGCCCACCCGTGCCGAGGGCCAGCCGGGCCGCGCCACGGCGCGCCCACGCGGCAAGACCGCTCGAGTAGCCGCCGCCATGCAGGTACAGGATCACCAGCCCGGGGTCGGTGGCACCGCCACCCGGCGCCGTCCACTCGACGGGCACGCCGCCGAGCTCGTCACGTTCGTGCGTCACGCCCTCGGGCTCGCACAGGAGAGGCGCGAAGAACCCCTCCATCGCCGCGATCTGGTCGGCCACTTCGGGCGTCATGGTGCGTCCCCTCGTCCGGGCGGCCGTCCCCACGGCGGCCGTCGCGACGACGATGGTACCGGTGCGGTCAGAGCGCGGCCGCCGCCGCCCACACGGCGGCCACGTGGCGGGCCACGTCGCCCACCCCGGTGGCGGGGAACTCCATCGTGAACGCCCACTTCCCGGTGTCGGCCTGCATGTAGGCGTTCGTCATGGTCCCCGAGATGTCGATGTAGCCGCCGTCGTCCGGGTTGTTCAGCGGGATGCCCGAGACGGTGGCGTAGGCCTGGCACACGGCGAGCAGCTTCGGGCCGCGCAGCGGTGAGCAGTCGACCGTGTCCAGCGGCTGGTGGTACGAGATGACGAGGTCGAACCGCTCACGTCGCAGGAACGCCCACAACGCCTGCGTCTCCGGCTCCGACAAGGGGCCGGTTCCGGTGTCGGCCGGGGCGGCACCGGTGCCGCAGCCGGGCGACGGGCACCACGGGAAGGAGCCACCGTCGAAGTTGCGGTTCAGGTCGACCCCGCGGCCGTTGCCGCGCTGGCCCGTGGCACCGCCGTCGGGGTTCACGGTGTCGATCAGCCACAGGTCGACGTCGGCCGGCACGGCGGCCGTGCGCAGCGCGGTCACGACCTGCACGCCGCCCGGCTCCTCGCCGTGCATGGAGCCGAGGACGAGCACCTTGTGGGCGGCGCCCACGTGGTCGCGGCGATGGGTGGCCACGATCGGGCGGCCGCCGAACGAACGGCCGATCGTCTCGTCGACGGGCGCCGGTGCCGTGCCGACCGGCGGACCGAGGAACACCCCCGCGACGTCGATGACCACGTGGCCACCTGGATGGGCGAAGACCGACAGGCCCCGGTCGGAGAGCGGGGCGATGGTGGCGTTGGCCACGACCTGGCGGGCGGCCGACGCGTTCACGGTGGACGTCGACGGTCGCGGCGTACCGGCGGCCCACACGGTGAAGAAGCCGGGCGCCGGCGCGTCCACCGCGGTCACCGTGGCCCACACCGCGGCGCCCGCCGCCGGCGTCGGCACGTCGAGCGACGCGCCGGCGGCCAACGGCGGCCCGACCGAGCGCGTGTCGAGGACGCGCACCGGATCCTGGGGCACGAGCAGCCCGTCGGACGTGTCTTCGGCCGACGGCCCGGTCACGTACCCGACGAGATCGACGACGACGTGCGCGCCCGACTGCGAGAACACCTGCACGGCGACGGCCGTCGGCACGAGCGTGAAGATGGCCCGCGTCTGGCCGGCGGCGTCGGCGTTGCCGGTCGAGGCGAGCGGCCGAGGGCCGGGCCCGTGCACGGTGAAGAACCCCGGCGCGGTCGTCTCGGTGAAGGTGAGGTTGATCGCGACGGCCACGGCGTC
Source organism: Actinomycetes bacterium (assembly GCA_031423915.1). Classification (GTDB taxonomy): domain Bacteria; phylum Actinomycetota; class Acidimicrobiia; order Acidimicrobiales; family Ilumatobacteraceae; genus JANMAT01. The sequence continues at coordinate 49,647 of JANPGL010000268.1, forward strand.
GGCGGGCACGCCGCTGACCGGGGCGACCGCCGTGCCTCCCGGGGGCACCTTGGTGGTCGTGCGCGTGTCGAGCAGGCGCACCGGTGGCGTGGCGACGTACCGGCCGGCGCGCGCCGTGACCGCCGGGGCGAAGTAGCCGACGACGTCGACGACCTCGTGCACCGCCACGTTCGAGTCGAGCGTGAACGCGCCGCCCGACAGGCGCACCAGCGCCGTGTTGGCGACGGTGGCACCGGCCACGACGTTGAGGTTCGACGCCAGCGGCCTGGCGCTGCCGGCCGGGTGCGCGGTCACGTAGCCCGCCGCGCCCGCACTCGGGACGGTCAGCGTCACGACGACGGCCGACGCGGTGACGGGCACGCCGCACGCCCCGGCGGCCGTCACCGTCACCGACGTGCCCGGCCGACCGCCTTGGCGTGTGTCGAGCAGCCGGCACGGCGCGAGGGGCACGAACGCCGACGAGTCGGGTACGGGCGGCGTCGCCGCTGCCGCAGGCGCGGCCGGGGCGACCGCGGCGACGGCACTGGCAATCACGACGGCGGACGCCACCGCCCGCCCCGTCGTCCACCTCCGACGCCCGTTCACCCCACCAGTGTGGTGGTCCGGGGCCGATCGGCGCGGCTGGCAGCCATCGGCGCCCGGGGCCAGACGGGCTCCGCGCGGCGTGACAACCGTCACGCACTAGCGTTCAAGGGGTGACCGACCCGCTCGCCATCCCGACCTCGCCGCGGCACATCACCCCCGAGTGGCTCACCGCGGCGCTCCGCCGCGGCGGCCATTTCGACGCCGGCGCCGACAAGCTGACCGACGGCTACGTCGCCGCCGCCTTCGACCACGGCGCCGCGCTGCTCTGACGAGCCCCGCCGGCGGGCTCTCGGCGCGGGCCTACAGTGGGCCGACATCGCGCGATCGGGGGATCCGGTGATGATCGAGACCGACTGGCACCACGAGCCGGCGCCTGCCTGGGCGCAGCCCGACGTGCGGCCGCACACGGTCGACGGGGCGCGCTACACCGACGCCGGGTTCTTCGCCGCCGAGTGGGACGCCATGTGGCCGAAGGTGTGGCTCCTGCTCGGGCGCGCCGGCGACATCCCGTCGCCCGGCGACGTGCAGATGGAAGAGGTCGGGCCCGAGTCGTTCCTCATGGTCCGCCAGGACGACGGCACCATCCGCGCGTTCTACAACGTGTGTCAGCACCGCGGCTCCCGGCTGCTGTTCTCGCCGAAGGCGTCGGTGCGCGAGATCGTGTGCCCGTATCACTCCTGGACCTACGGACGCGACGGGTCGCTGGTGAAGGTGCAGGACCCCGAGGACTTCTCGGGCGGCGACCCGTGCGACACCACCCGTCTCGTCGAGGTGGCGTGCGAGACGTTCGCCGGATGGGTGTGGGTGAACATGGACCCGGCGTGCCGGTCGTTGCGCGAGTACCTCGGCCCGGTGTGGGACGACTGGCAGACGTGGGCGCCCGACGACTGGCGGCGCGTCGGGGCCGTGTCGGCGTGGGTGCCCTGCAACTGGAAGGTGATCCAGGACAACTTCTGCGAGTCGTACCACTTGCTGAGCGTCCACCCGCAGCTGACGGCGAACATCGAGGAGGGCGTGCCGTGGACGCGCTTCGACCTGTCCGACGAGGGCCACAACCGGATGATCATGCAGGCGGGAGCGCCGTCACGCCGGCAGCGCAACGGGCCGCGCATCGGCGAGCCGCTGCTGACCCAGCTCCAGATGTGGGGACTCGACCCGGCGACGTTCGCCGGCCGCGAGTACGACACGCGGGCCGAGTTGCAGCGCACCCTGCGCACCGTGGGCCCGGAGCGCGGCTACGCCCACTACGACCGGCTGCGCGACGAGCAGCTCACCGACCCGCACCACTACAACATCTTCCCGAACTGCTCGGTCACGTTCGGGGTCGACTCGGTGCTGCTGCAGCGCATGCGACCCCATCCGACCGACCCGCAGCGCTGCCGTTTCGACCACTGGACGTACGCGTCGCCGGCGTCGATCCGGTACGGGCTGTTCCGCAACAACGGCGGCCGCGTGGAGATCACCGGCGACGCCGAGGTGGAGCTCATCGAGTCCGGCGACCGGAGCATGGGCCCCGTCGCCGATCAGGACATCGGCATCACGAGCGGACAGCAGCTCGGGTTGCGATCGCGCGGCTACCGAGGTGCCCGACTTGCCGACCAGGAGGCGCGCATCGCCCGCTTCCACTCGGTGATCGACGAGTACCTGTCGGGCCAGCGACCGTGAGCCGCGTGCGCCACATCGTGCTCGTGAAGTTTCGCGAGGACGCCTCGCTCGAGGAGCGGGGCGAGTTCGTGGCCCGCTCCCAGTGGAGCCGCCGGGCCGACTACGTGTCGGGCTACACGTGCGGGTCGGGCGTGCAGCCCAGCCCGTACGCGGCCGCGACCGACGAGTGGGACTGGGCGATGACGCTCGACCTCGACGAGGCGGACGTGACTCGCTACCGCGACGACCCGGTGCACCGCGCCGTCGGCGCCGACGTCGGCCGGTACGCCGAGCGCTACGCCATCATCGACGTCGTCATCGACTGAAGGAACGTGCCTGCGGCGTAGTCTCCGACCGTGCGGCTCGGTGTGGTGCTCCCCCTCGGTCCCGGTTCCGTCGTCGACGCGGCGACGGCCAGCGAGGCGAACGGGTTCGACTCGGTGTGGCTGGTCGACGCCCACAATCGCGGGTTCCTGCTGCAGGATCCGTTCGTGTC